>JAJYHU010000432.1 GCA_021784615.1 Acidobacteriota bacterium
ATTGCGGCCTTAAGAAACGGGATACTTCCCATTTACGAGCCGGGTCTCGAAGAGCTTTTCCGGGAAAAGAAAAACCTCAATTTCACCAGCGAACCTGCTGTAGCGATGCGCGGCGCGGAGGTCATTTTCATCACCGTCGGCACGCCCAGCCTTCCTGACGGCCATCCGGACCTCCGGCACATCTATGCCGCGGCGGAGATGGCAGGCAGGCATCTGGGCGAAGGCTTCACGGTAATCGTTGGCAAGTCCACCGTCCCGATCGGCACAAACCGGCAGATTGAAAAGATCATGCGGGACGCCTTTCGAAAGAGCCACCTCGGCCGGCTGGAAGAAAGCTTCGCCGTGGCTTCCAACCCGGAATTCCTGCGGCAAGGGTCCGCAATCCATGACAGCTTGTACCCTGACCGCATTATTCTGGGGTCCGATAGCCAGGAAGCGCTCGATCGGCTTGAAAGGCTTTATCGCCCTATTATTCACCAACAGTTTGAACCGCCCGAATTCCTTCCGCGTCCGGCAGGCTGCGGGAAAGTAGCAGTGGTCACGACAGATTTGGCGACAGCAGAGATTATCAAGTACGCTGCCAACGCCTTCCTGGCGATGAAAATCAGCTTTGCCAATGAGCTGGCGGAATTCACGGAAGTCGTTAATGCCGATATCATCCAAGTCATAAAAGGAGTGGGATTGGACCGGCGAATCGGCACACAGTTCCTCCAGGCGGGGCTCGGCTGGGGCGGCTCGTGTTTCGGAAAGGATACGGCGGCGTTGGTCGCGTCCTCCCGCGAGCAGGGTTTGGACATGAGCATTATCGCCGCCGCCCGCAACGTGAACTATTCGCAGCGGGAGCGGATGGTTGCCAAGCTGGTGCGGGAGTTGGGGACTGTACAGGACAAGACGGTCGGACTGCTTGGCCTGGCCTTTAAGCCTCACACGGATGATCTGCGCGATGCTCCCGCTCTCGATATTGCCCGGCGTCTGCTGAACCGGGGCGCGTGCGTACGCGCCCATGACCCGGTGGCCATCAACCGGGCGCGGCGCGGAAGGCTCGCTTCCGGAATTGAATTTTGCTCCTCGGTTGAGGAGATGGCAAAAGGAGCGGACGCGCTGCTGCTTGTGACGGAGTGGCCGGAATACCGCACACTGCCGTGGGAAAAGCTGGCATCGAGCATGGACAATCCTCTGATCCTCGACGGGCGCAATTTTCTGGATCGCGATCAAATGATGTCAGCCGGATTCCGCTACCTCGGAGTAGGACGGGCGGATACATCTGTGCAGCGGCGCCCCGTCGCTGCTCTGCCCAATCCTTCCGTGGAGGAAGCAATTTTGTCGCGGCAACTGGTTCCCCTTCGTTGATCGGGCTTCAGCCGGATCGAACTCGTTAGGGGTCAATAACATCCGTCTTAGCATAGGAAAAAACAGTGAATCCGACCAGACCGAGCCGCCGCCGGACCACTCTCAAACTGGCACAGGCTGGAAGCCTCGCTTCACTCATTTTGAAAGATGTAGCGGGATCGAGCGCTAATCAATGGGATTCGGGGACGCGGGTTCAACCATGAGATTGATGATCTATTCGCACGACACTTTTGGCCTAGGCAATATTCGCAGGATTCTGGCACTGTGCAAGCATCTGCAAGAATCCTGTCCGGACATTTCCATACTCGTCGTTTCCGGCTCGCCCATGCTGCACAGTTTCCGCATTCCGGAGGAGATGGACTACATCAAACTGCCCTGCCTGAAACGGAGCGGGAGTGGCGACTTGAAGGTGCGGACACTCAACATCGAATTAACGGATGCGGTCAAACTGCGCAGCGCGATTATCCGAGCCGCCGTGGAAAACTTCAAACCGGATGTTTTGCTGGTGGACAAGAAGCCGGCCGGGCTGGCAGGTGAGCTGATCGCCGGCCTGCGCCACCTGAAGGTATACTCGCCCGCGGCCCGCATTCTCCTGGTTCTGAGGGACATCCTGGACCGTCCCGAGACAACCATCAACAACTGGAAGCGGCAGGCGTTTTACGAAACGATCGAGCTCTACTATGACCGTGTTCTGATCTTTGGCGATCCCCGCATCTTCGATGCGATCAAGGAGTATCAGGTTCCGGAAATCATCCAAAACCGAGTAAGTTTTTGCGGCTATATCGGAAGAAAGCTCGAACACGGGGACCGGGAAAATCTGCGGAAAAAATTAAATGTTAGCGAGCGTGAGAAACTGGTGCTGGTCACCACCGGAGGGGGCGAGGACGGATACCATCTGATCGAAACCTACCTCACTGCCATCCAACGGAAGATGCAGGCCGCCAACGTCCGGACCGTGGTTATTACGGGTCCGGAATTGTCCGCTTCGCGCCGCGAGAAGGTGCGGGAGCTTGCCCACGCCTCAAATAGCGTCCAGCTGCTCGAATTCACCAGCCAGATGATGAGATATCTGGCGGCAGCGGATGTGGTCGTCTCCATGGCCGGCTACAACACGGTGTGCGAGCTTCTTTCGCTCGGCAAAAGGGCTGTCCTTATCCCGCGGGTGGCGCCGGTAGAAGAGCAACTGATTCGGGCCAAGCTCCTTTCGGACAGGTCGATCTTCCCAATGATTCATCCTGCCCAGCTCAACCCGGAACTTCTGATGCGGGCAGTGGAAGCTCAGCTTGACTCCCTCGATACGCCGCTTGCGACTGATGGGGTCGTTGACTTGAACGGCCTGGAGTATTTCACCCGCATGGTTCAATCGTGGACAGACGCAAACCATTCCGGCAGCCCAGCCGGAATGGACAACCACACTCCGGTGCAACAGGCGTAAAACATGGCACAGACAAACGGACAGCGCAAAATCGCGTATCTGGTGAAAACCTTTCCCAAGTTTTCGGAAACATTCATTCTGAATGAGATTCTGGAACTGGAGAGGCAGGGAGTGAATCTCCACATCTTTTCGCTGAAAACTCCGGCTGATGAGCACAACCATCGGGCAGTTAATGACGTTCAAGCCCAAGTCACCTACATCCCGGTCATTCAGTCCGATAGCGAGATGGATGATCGATACCGGGTGTTGTGGCAAAATATTCTGCTTTTTTTCTCCAGCCCTCGTTGCTATTTCATAACCGTGATCACTTTGTTCCGGCGATGGGAGAGTCTCTGCCCCTCGCCAGGGAAGTTCTGGAGCTACGTCAAAACCGCCGTGGCATTCCTGCTGCGGAGGCACTATAGCTCGCCCTCGTCAAGAAAACTCCGCAAGCTCCTGCAAGCCGGATTCATAGCAAGAACCGTTCTGCGCGAAGATATTCAGCATCTTCACGCGCACTTTGCCAATATCCCCACCTCCGTTGCGGAACTGGTGTCCCTCTTGACCGGGGTTCCCTACAGTTTTACCGCCCACGCCAAGGACATCTATCTGACTGAAGCGCGGGAGTTAGACCGGAAAATTACCGGAGCTGAGTTCGTCCTGACGTGCACCGGATTCAACCGCAAATACCTTCAGGACCTTTCCACCAGTTCCACGCCGATTATTCTGGCCCACCATGGGATTGATCTCGGATTTTTCGACTCGGGCTCGTGGACTGGCGATGATTGCGACATCCCGCCCCTGATCCTCGGGGTCGGCAGGCTGTGCGAGAAGAAGGGATTCCGTTATCTGGTTGAAGCTTGCAGCCTGCTCAAAGCCAAGGGGATCAACTTCCACTGCGCCATTGTTGGGTACGGCCCCGGCAAAGACGATCTCAAAGAGCAAATCGTCCAGCTCGGCCTCAAAGCCCACGTTCGGCTTCCCGGCAAGATGACTCAGCATGAACTGCTGGAGGTCTACCACCGGGCCAGCATCTTCGCTTTGCCTTGCCAGGTGACCGATGACGGCGACCGGGACGGGATTCCCAACGTGCTGATTGAAGCCATGGCTCTGCGGCTCCCGGTGGTGTCAACCGACATCTCCGGGATCAGCGAACTGGTCGACCACATGGAAAGCGGCATTCTGGTAAAGCAGAAGGATCCCGGCGAGCTGGCGCAAGCCATCGAGTTTCTGCTCCAGCGTCCCGAGCTGCGGTTGCAGTTCGGAATCAAGGGCAGAGAGAAGGTGCTGCGGCATTTTTCTCTGGAACGCAACGTCTGCATCGTTCGAGACAAGCTGATGGGCGTTGACCGGCAGGAAGCGCCGGCCACGGAAGGCTCAACCAAGGGGCTGGAGGTCAAGCCATGCGCGTGATGTTTTACTGCCAGCACGTGCTGGGCATCGGGCATTGGGTAAGAAGCTCCAGCATCGTGCGCGCCTTGGCCTCCCATGCCCAGGTTTTGCTGGTGAACGGCGGCGGCGAGGTTGCAGGGCAGGCCTTCCCTTCCCAGGTGGAGCTGGCCAGCCTTCCCCCGCTCCAGACCGACGCCAATTTTTCCGCCCTCGAGACCCGCAGTTCCACCGGCACCGTCGAGGAAATCCAGCAGCAGAGAAAACGGATGTTGTTGGGGCTTTTTGAAAGATTTCAGCCTGACTTGCTGGTGATTGAGTTGTTCCCCTTCGGGCGAAAACGTTTTGCCTTTGAGCTTATTCCGCTGCTGGACCGGGCGCGCGCGGATTCCAACCGGCCCCAAATTGTCTGTAGCCTTCGCGACATCCTGGTCGCCAAGAAGGATCAGCAGGCCTACGAAGAGCGGGTATTCCAAATTGTCAAAAGCTATTTTGACTTGATCCTCGTGCATGGCGACCCGTCGTTTGTGCAGCTTCAAGAGACTTTTTCCCGCGCTGAACAGCTTCCCTGCCCGCTGCACTACACGGGCTATGTCACCGAGCACACCACGCACAAAAGCAGGCGGGTTCGCGCGATGCCGGCGGCCGAGGCGGAGGAATTGAACCCCGCGGCGCCGATTTTGGCAAGCATCGGCAGCGGACGTTACCCTAACGGGCACCGCATGTTGAAATCGGTCCTGCAAGCGGCCGCTGAACTGCATGGCCGGCTGCCCAATCCCTTCCGCATTTATGCCGGGCCGTACATTCCTGACGGCGTCTTTCGGAACTTGCAGCAGGCATCTGCCGCCTTGCCGAACGTTCAGATGGAAAAGTTCACGCCGGACTTTCAAGCCTGAGATC
>JAJYHU010000176.1 GCA_021784615.1 Acidobacteriota bacterium
AGCCGCGCGGCGGCTTCCCGCGCTCCGCCATGGCCGAATATCTCGTCGCGCTCGCCGCAATGGGAACAGACGTAGTAACTCATGTTCTCGACAACGCCCAGGATGGGAATATTCAATTTCTTAAACATGGCGATCGCCTTCCAGGCGACCTCGAGAGCAAGGTCCTGGGGCGTGGAAACAATGACGGCTCCCGTCAGGGGAATCGTCTGCGAGAGGCTGAGCTGGATGTCGCCGGTCCCGGGAGGTAAATCCATCACCAAATAGTCGAGTTCTCCCCAGCGCACATCGCCCAGAAACTGCTGGATGGTTTTGTGGAGCATCGGGCCGCGCCAGATCACCGCCTCGTCTTCCGGAAGAAAGTAGGCCATCGACATGATCTTGATTCCCCACTCGACGGGAGGCTCAAGTTTGCCTTCCACCACGGTCGGCTCCTGCTTGGCGCCCATCAGCGAAGGAACGCTCGGCCCGTAGACGTCCGTATCCATCAAGCCGACTTTCAGGCCCTGGCGATGGAGCGCCACGGCCAGATTGGCGGCCACGGTGGACTTCCCTACGCCGCCTTTGCCGCTGGCGACCGCAATGGTGTTTTTCACCTGGGGAATCAGGTTTGATTGACCGCGGGGAGCAGCAGCGGCAGCGTCGGCCGGCGCCGCCGGAGCGGGAGTGGCGATTTCAACCTCCACGTTCGGGACGCCCAGCACCTCAACCGCCTTCCGGACTCGCTCGGCAAGCTCCGACTGCGTGGGTGAAGCAGCCTTCAACTGAATCACCACCACGGCCCGCTCGTATCCAACTTCGATATCCTTCACGTAGCCCAGGGAAACAATATCCCGGTGAAGCGCCGGGTCCTCGACGCGCTTCAGCGCATCAAGAACTTCCTGCGGGCTTACCTTTTTGCTCATGATGACTCCCAGATAATCTCTTCCATTCGATTCGTTAACATTGTCGGCTGCGGCTCATTCGATTGTCAAACCGGCGGCGTTCATCTTCAGCCGTCCCACGCGCGAGACGCCATCCTCATCACAGCCTGTCATCCTGAGTGATACGAAGGATCTAAGCGCGGCTCGGGATCGCGGGCGAACGGGATCGGAACGGCAGCGGCCGGCTTTCCCATCGGCCCGCTAAGGCTGCGACGTCCTGGCCAGCCGCGCGATCCCGTGGAGCAGGTCGTACTTGGTGAGAATCTCGTACCGGTGATCGCCCAAATCCACAAAAACCGCCGGGCAATTCGTGGTGATGCAGGCCGTCACCTGGTCGATGGCGGCCACGGGCAAGAGAACGGGAAACGCCGCGCGCATGGCTTCCCGCACCACCAGCTTCTTCAGGTCTTTCGCTTCCAGCGTCAGGCGCAGAAGGTCGTCCTCATAGAGCGCGCCCACGGGCGTCTCATCTTCAAAGACGGGCAACTGCGAGAAATCGTGCGCCTGCATCTTATCAAGCGCCAAGGTCAGCGGGTCGGAAGGCGCGAGCTTCACCATCTCATGCGGCTGGCCCATGACGGCCTTGGCCTCAACCAGCTCCGCGGCCGTCAGCGGCAGACCCGATTCCGTATACCGATTGTCCTTCATCCATTCGTCATTAAAGACCTTGCTCAAGTAGCGCGAGCCGGTATCTGGAATGAAGACCACCACAAAGTCTTTTTCGGAGAGCGACGGGAGAATTTGCATCGCTCCGGCAAGCGCCGTGCCCGCCGATCCGCCCGCAAAGATTCCTTCGAGACGCGCCAATCGCCGCGCCCACAGGAATGAATCCTTGTCCGTCACTTGAACGATGTCATCGAGAATGCTGAAGTCGAGATTGCCGGGGCAAAAGTCCTCGCCGATTCCTTCCACTTTGTACGTCTCGGCTTTGCCCTCGGCGCCGTGGTGGAAAAATTCATACAGGATCGATCCCACAGGGTCCACGCCGATCATTTTGACGTTCGGATTCTGTTCCTTCAGGTAACGCCCGATCCCCGTGACCGTCCCGCCGGTTCCCATTCCGGCAATGAAATGCGTCACCCGGCCTTCGCTGTCTTCCCAGATTTCGGGGCCGGTAGTGTGGTAATGGACCTCGGGGTTCGACGGGTTCTCATACTGGTTGGGGTGGAAAGCGTTGGGAATGTCCTCGGTAAGCTTGTTGGCGACGGAATGGTAACTGCGCGGGTCATCCGGCGCAACCGCCGTCGGGCAAACAATCACCTCGGCGCCCATGCCTTTCAGCATGTCCACCTTTTCCTTCGATTGCTTGTCCGCCATGGTGAAAACGGCTTTGTAGCCCTTCACCGCGGCCACCAGAGCCAGGCCCATTCCGGTGTTGCCGGATGTTCCTTCCACGATGGTGCCGCCGGGCTTCAGCAACCCGCGCCGCTCGGCATCCTCCACCATGGCAATGCCAATGCGGTCTTTTACGCTGCCGCCGGGATTCAGATAGTCGCACTTGGCGTAAACCTGGGCCTTGAACCCATGGGTGATCCGGTTCAGCCTGATGAGAGGAGTGTGGCCAATGGCCTCAAGAATGTTGTCGTAGCGCATGCGAGCACCGTTCGGTTGAAGGGTAAACGGCCATTATAACCTATCGGGCCACTGGAGCGCTGGATGCGGCGAGAAGCACACAGGGAGTTGGTCGCTTGCGATGGCAAGCCAAATGGGTCCAACATAACCCCGCCCCACCCCGCCAAAACCGCTTAGTGAAGCACGTAGCTGACCCTGGCAAGCAATTCCCGCGCTTTGGCCTGTGTGGAACTCGGGATTTTCACGGCCTGCTTAAGCGCAGCATAAGCCTCGCGGTGCTGGGCGGGATAAAGTGTCTCGTACGAAAAGCCCAGAAGGTAATAAGCCTGGCCCTGCAACTCCGGATCCGCCGATAGAAGCGGCGCAGCCTTCGCAAGCTCCCGGACAGCGCCGGCAACACGGTGAGAACTTGCATTCCTGACTAAGTCGATATACCCCAGCGTGAGATTCGCCATTCCTTCCTGGTTGTTCTGCTGGATATTGAACTGGTCGTTCGACATGCCGTCAGGTTTTTTCACAGTCGGGATCACCGCCAGAACCTTCTTGGCGTCCTCGACAGCCGTGCTCCGTTTGGCCGGAACCCGGAAGGCATAATCGTAAGCCACGAGGTTCAGGGCGTCGATATTGTTCGGGTCAGCGGCGATGGCCTTTTCGGCGTAATCGTCGGCTTTGTCGGGCTGGTTGATTTGCGCGTAGGCGACCGCGTAGCGATAGTCAAAGTCCGCCGTGTGCTCTTTCGCCACTTCTGGGTAGGTCTGGCTGAATTGGTCAAGGAACTTGATTCGCTGATTCGGATCGGTAACGCGCGGAAACAAATTTAAGAATGCATACACCATGTAATCCGTATCACTCTTGGCCTGTTTTAAAGCGCTTTCTTTTGCCTGCGCCACCTTTGCAGGATCTTCGTTGAGCTTGGTAAAAACCCTCATTTCCGCCTTGATTTGCGGGGCTGCCTTCGCAATAAGATCAAACGCGTCCGCGCTCGCGTTGCCGCCCCCGATGTAAGCCTGAAGGAGATCTTCCAGGAATGAGACCTCCATGTGGCTGGCGGCTATGGCTTTCTGCCCCGCGGCGATGGCTTTGTCATACTCCTTCAACTTCACGTAGTTCTTGGTGAGCAGCTCTTCCACGCAGGGCGCATACTTTGAACCGGGATGGTCCTGGCCAAACTTCTCGAGCGCGGCAACTTTTGCGTTGGGATCATCGGTCCCGTTCACGGCCAGCATCAGTTTATCTTCCGGGGAACCGATGATGATCGAATAATTGGAGCAACTCTGCTGTTGCGCAGGCAAGGGCCAGGCCCACAACACCATGCCGGCAAGCAGAACTGCCTGGGTCAAGGTTCGCATGGGAACCTCCTTATCAAGCCACGTTGCGTTCTTTCCGCCAGAATCTGGGCAGAAACCTCGGTACCGTGCGCGCGTATGATTCGTATTCAGCGCCGTACTGTTCCCGGAGTTCCCGCTCCTCAAGCGGAGTGACTATTAAATACATCAGGATGGTGACGATTGCCAGCAGAAAAATGCCCACGGAACCGGTCAGCAATCCGAAGGCAATAAAGCCCAGCATCAGGTCAGCGTATCTGGGATGGCGCACATGAGCATAGAGGCCCGAACGGACAATCCCGCAAAGCTCATGGTGCGGATTCAACTCCGGAAGCCCAGCGAGCTTCTTGAGGCTGAATTCCCGATGCACCCGCGACATGATCCAGAAAGACAAAGCCAAAAGGACCGCACCCAGAAGATAAGTCAGGGCGTTGCGGTGAAACCGGTGCGCCCAGAGCGGCCCCTGCAGAAACATCAGCGGAACTCCCGCCAGCAGCCATACCGGGAGCGCCACCCAAAACGACCGGTAGCCGACCCGCCGCCACAAGTGGACGCCCGGATGAAGGATCAGCCAATAAACGGGCACCGGGAAAAACAGCACCACATAAACAACGGCCAGCACGTCAATCGTCTTGGCAACCCAGAACGTCACAGTCATCGGAAAATCCTTGGCCGCTTTGAAAAGCGCCTCCTCCCGGCTGTTGTTTGCAAGTTCCCCCGCGCAAGCCTATATTTTATCGCCAATCGCAACGGCCGCCATGTAAAATGTCTGGACGTGAAGTTTTAAGACAACCGGAGGATTATGATGCCGTTATTTGCCTGGGATACCCTGCAAAAAGAACCTCTGAATTCCAAAATCTGGCGAAAGGTCATCCATGGCGAAAAGATGACTGTAGCGCAGTTCGGTTTTGCCAAGGACGCAACTGTTCCCATCCACCAGCATGAGAACGAGCAGATGGCTTACGTGGTTGAAGGAGCCATCAAATTCACTGTCGATGGCAAAGAGGTTATCGTTCGGAAGGGTGAAATCCTGCATGTCCCTGCAAACGTACCCCACGGGGCTGTGGCGCTTGAGGATGCGATTGACATCGAAATCTTCAGCCCAATGCGCTCCGATTGGCTGCCCGGTCAGAAATAATGATTCTTTCAAGGGGTAAAGCAATCGGTTTTTGAAAGACCGTGCGCGGTGGCTTTGCTCAGGCTATTCGTCGGGCTGCAAAGAAGCAACGGC
>JAJYHU010000391.1 GCA_021784615.1 Acidobacteriota bacterium
AAGGCCGGGTAGAGCGCTCCCTGCTCAATCACCAGCGCGCCCTTCGAAATCTGCTCAATGCGCAGGAGCACGCCGTAGCCGTGGAGGCGTCCGAGAGAAACGGCCTTCAGGATCAGCAGGTCGAGCGTGCCGGGAAGAATTTGAGCTTGCGGGTCCATATCATTACCCTAAGATACTTAGGAGAGTATGACGATCCTTTCCGGTTGTCAACACCCACGAGCGAATTTATTTTGCAACTGGGCGGCTTTGGGATGGCAGGATGATGAACGGCGGCGCCTAGCGGCCGCGGAGTGCGGCGATTTCGCGGCGGGTCAAAGGGCGCGACTTGCCGACTTCAAGTCCCGCAAGCGTCAGGGGGCCGATGCGGGTTCTGACGAGCTTGAGCACTTTAAAGCCGGCCGCTTCCACCATGCGGCGGACTTCGCGGTTTTTGCCTTCCGTAAGGACGATTTCAAGCCAGGTATATTTCCCGCGGTCTTCCAGGCGGCGCACGCTCTCGGGCGCGGCCCAGTCGCCGCGCTTCATTTCAATGCCGCGGGCAAGCTGCGCAATCACCTGGTCATTAAGGAGGGAATTGACCTTGGCCATGTAGGTCTTCTTGATTTTGGATTCCGGGCTCATCACAGCGTGGCCAAATTCCGTGTCATTGGTGAGCAGCAGCAGGCCCGATGTGTCCTTATCCAGGCGGCCCACCGGAGCCACCCAGCGTCCGTCCGCGCCGAGCAGGTCATAGATGGTCTTGCGGCCGTCGGGATCGCCGTGGCTGGTGATCACGCCTTTGGGTTTGTAGAGCAGCAGGTAGGTTTTCGAGACGGGGCGGAGCCGCTTGCCGTCAAGCTCCACAACGTCGCGGCCGGGATCCACCCAGCGCTCCGGGTTGCGCTCAACCTTGCCGTTCACGCGCAGTCGTCCGGCAAGGATCGCTTCCCGCGAGGCGGTGCGCGAGGCAATCCCGTATCGGGAAAGCACGCGGTCAAGCGTCATCTCGGTCTTTGCGGGCACACCCTATCCTAAAGCCTTCCGCGCGAAATTGCCTAGCGGGTTGCTGGAAAAATCGTGGTACGTGTCATTCCGAGCGAAGCGCGGAATCTGCTTCTCAGACTCAGGGTAAGCTCCGCGAGGCATCTCGTTCTGAAAACAAGAGCATTACGAGATTCCTCGTCACCCTTCGGCTCCTCGGAATGACACGGCTGCGGGCGTTTTTCAGACACCGGCTGGACTGCCGGCGAAGGTGCAACCTGCGAGCCTTCAAAAGAATCTAATCGACAGTGGATGACGCTTGCAAACTGGTGTGATCAAGCGCATATTAGGCTCAAAGGCAGTGCTCAGACAGAGGCCGGGGAACGGACGGAGAAGACCTATGAAATCGGAATTGAAGTCTCTCGGATGGGCGCTGGTGGCGGCATCCGTCTTCCCTGCCCTGATGGCGGCGCAGGCGGGCAATAGCAAGGCGGCCGGCACGCCCGCCAAGGCCGCAACCGTCGCAAGCAACGTTCCTGCCATGGAGGGCGCGGCAACCCACACAACTGCCGCCAAAGCCTATAAGGGATTGCTGCTACAGGCGGGCAGTTCGCTCCACGTGCGGCTGCAAACCACCCTGACTTCCAAAACCAACAAGACCGGCGACAAATTCACCGGGTTCGTCGAGCAGCCGGTCACCACCAACGGCCAGGTAATTGTTCCCCGCGGGAGTCTGGTGGACGGCCACGTGGTGTTCATCAAGAAAGCGAAGCGCATTAAGGGCGTGGGCCAGATGCGCATTGTGCTGGACGACATTACCACGGAAGACGGCGCCGAGTTCCTGCTGAACGGCACGCTGGAAGACGCTCAAGGCAGCCCCTGCGCGAAAAGCGGAAATGACGACGAAGGAACCATCAAAGGGTGCGGCAAAAGCGCTAAGAGCGCTCTTAAGGGAGCGGCGATTGCGGGTGCCATGGGCGCCGGAGCGGGAGCCACGGTCGGCATGGGCCACGAAATCGACTGCCAGTATTACGGCAACTGCGGCGGGCCCAGCTTTGGGGCGGACATCGGGTACGGCGCGGCAATCGGAGCGGGCGCGGCTTTGGTTTACAATATTTTCAAACACGAAAAGGCTCTCGTTCTTCTCCAGGGCACGCATCTGACCTTTGTGGTTGACCGCAACGTGGCAGCGCGTGAAATGCCTCCGGCCCCTAACCCGATCGTCGACGTCAACACCGCCGACTCGAATTAAAGATCTGCGGCCCGTGGCCCGCGGGAGGGTTTGCCTGCCGCTGCAGCCGGAAGCGCTTCACCAGTTCCGGGATCGCGCGGGCGCGGATTTTTCCAACACGGAAGTTTTTGCCCAGGGGCGTCCTAAAAGTTGAAAAATGGGCCACTGGCCGCGCTGAAGGCCTGTTTGCGGCATGGCGCAAACATTGGCGGGCCGACTGCTGAGGAGGCGAGCAATGCACAGAGGAAAGGCGGTTTGCTGCCTCGGAATGACCCTCGTCGTCGCCTCGCTTGGCCGGGCCCAATCCCAGAAACAAAATCATATCCAAAGCTCAAAAGTAATTCCGCTGACGGTGCAGGCGGGCGTGCCCATTCGGGTGGTATTGCTCAAGTCCGTGCGCGTCAAGCATGTGGGCGCTCCCGTCCAAGGGCGGGTGCTTGCGCCCGTTTACGTCTTTGACCGCAAGGTAATTCCCGCCGGAAGCCAGGTGGACGGGCACATCACCAGCATTGCCCCCGTCTCCAAAGAGCGGCGGCTGGCTGCCCTGGCCAACGGCAACTTTACGCCTTTCCACACCGTGCACATTGAGTTCACCCGCCTGACGCTCAAAAACGGAAAACAACTGCCCATTGAGACGCTGGTTTCACAAGGCCAGGGAAACGTGGTGCGCCTGGCGGCGGGCGGAGCAAAACAAAAGGAGCCGGGAGTCGTCCACGGAAAAATCGCCGAGGCGCGGCGGCAAATCAAACAACAGGAAAACAAAACCCTTGCGGCCCTTAAAGCTCCGGGGAAATTAAAGCGCCTGGAGACAATGCTGACGGCGCAACTTTCCGCCCAGCTTCCCTATCATCGCCAGTCGCTCAAAGCGGGCACCCAATTCATCGCGCAGCTTGAAACCCCGCTGGAACTGGGCACGGAAGACTGCTCGCAAAAAGAGTTCGAGAGGCTGGGGTCTCGAATTCCGCCTGGAAGCGTTGTCCACGTCTGGCTTGTCACGCCCTTGAGTTCGGCCACGGACCACAAGGGTTCGCACGTGGAAGCCGTCGTTTCGCGGCCCGTCTTTTCGAGCCGCCACCAGTTGATCCTGCCCCAGGGCGCGCGGCTGGAAGGCTTTGTCACCAAGGCCGTGCCTGCCCGCCACCTCAGCCGGAACGGCCGGCTGCGCTTTACGTTCCGGCGCATCAAGCTGCCACAAGGCGTCAGCCACCAGGTGGAAGCGGGACTCCAGGCGGCCAACGTCCCCAAAGCCTCACACTTGAGAATCGACTCCGAAGGCGGTGCGCACGCCACCTCATCAAAAACGAAGTTTTTGATGCCGGCCATCGACGTTCTTCTGGCCAGCTCTTCAATCGACAGCGATTCCGGACAACGGGCGATCCAGGAAGGCGGCAGTTCCGATGTTGCCGGAGGAGCCGTGCGGGGCGGCGTGAGCTTCGGGCTGGTCGGCAGCCTGGTGGCGATGGCCGCCCGCTCGCAGGCGGTCACGGCGGGCTTCGCGTTTTACGGAGCCGCCTGGTCCATCTATTCGCACTTGATGGCGCGCGGGAGCGAGGTGGTATTTCCTAAAGACACCGCCATGGAAATTCGCTTCGGGACCCATGACGGCGCAGCGCCCTCGGGCCGCAAGGCCAAGGCCCTGCCCTCAAGGAAAGTTGCGCCGCCACTCGCCTCTGCGTCCTAACCCACAAGCGGTCAAGACGGCGGCCTCTCGCCGCTTGCCGCCGCAAAGCCGGCAGCCGCCACGCCGTCATCAAAGCTAAGGAGTGTGGTTCAGAAGAGAAACCTCATCCATGCGGATGAAGTCTTGCACGACGGGCTCGGGCGAGTCATCAAGGAGGGATATTGGGCCGAAATAAGCCACCTTCCCGTCAACCAGAAAGACCACGCGATCGGCCAGCTTGCGGGCCAGCATCATGTCATGGGTAACCACCACGGAAGTGAGGCCGGTTTGCTTTTTGAGCTTCAAAATAAGTTCGCTGATGGTCTGCGCCATCAGGGGATCCACGTTGGTGGTGGGCTCGTCGTAAAGGATGGCTTCCGGCTCGGCGGCCAGCGACCGCGCAATCGCCACGGCGCGCTTCATGCCGGTGCTCAAGTCCGACGGCATCAGGTCGTAAACCTCTTTCACATCCACCAGCGCCAGCAACTCGTCCACGCGCTGCTGGATTTCGTCTTCGCTAAGGTTTTCTCCCCGCACGGACCGTTCGCGAAGCGGATACGCCACGTTTTCACCCGCGGTCAGAGAATCGAAAAGCGCTCCGGACTGGAAAACCATGGTGACGCGGCGCCGAATGTCGAAAAGCTCCACCTCCGTCATCCTGGTGACGTCCCGGCCCCTCACCCAAACGTCTCCTTCATCAGGCTGCAAAAACCCCAGGATGTGTTTCAGCGTAACGCTTTTGCCCACGCCGCTCCGGCCCAGCACCACCACCATTTCGCCGCGCTGGACTTCAAAGCTGACGTCGATCAGCACGGGAAGGTCGTCAAAAGATTTATAGACGTGGCTGAACTTGATGTACGGCTTCCGGCGTTCTTCTTTCCTGATCTCTTCAGGCATTGTCCCACTTCCTGCCGCCATCGGCCGCATCGCGCAGTTGCGGCTTGAGAGAGAGCTTGAATCGCCCCCGCCGGATTTGGCCCCGCGGGAGTTTTTATGTTACCAAATATCGGCGTGAAAAATCCCGCGCAAGCCGAAGGAATCTGAAAAATGATTCGGCATGAACGGAACAGGTTGCAAAGAAACGCCTTGCGGAGCAAAATCAACAAAGGCCGCAGGGTCTAACCGGAAGGAGGAGAAAATACCGGATGTATTCAAGTCGTAGAACGTTTTTGACGGCGCTCGCGGCAGGTGCCGCCGCCGGGCCTCTGTTGGCCAGCATGAATCCTGAGGAATCTTCCGCCGCAAGGAGCGCCGCGCCCGCAAAAACGATTCCTGTGGCGCTGGTGCAAAGCGATTCCGTGGCGGGCGAAATCGAGCGGAACCTCGACAACATGCAACGCCTCACCGAAGAGGCGGCCAAGGGCGGCGCGAAGTGGATTCAGTTTCATGAACTGACCGTGTGCGATTACGTGGACAAGGCCGGCGAGATCGCCGAGGCGGTGCCCGAAGGAAAGTCCACAACGCGCATGATCGGGCTGGCCCGGCGCCTCGACGTCATGATTGCGTTCAGTCTGGCAGAGAAGGATCGCGGCCGGATGTATGATTCCCTGGTCTTCGTCGGCCCCCAGGGTCTTCTCCACCGCTACCACAAGACGTGGCTGTGGCGCCAACCGAACGATTGGGATTATCGCGATGAGTGGGCGCGGTACGACCCGGGCCGCGGGCCGGAACCTTTTGATATCGACGGGGTGCGCGCCACCTGTTTTATCTGCGCCGACTGCCATTCCAAGCGTTGCATCCATCGGGCCGCCGCGCTCAAACCGCAGGTCGTCTTCTTTCCGATTAACAAGCGCCTTTCCGTCCTGAAGGACTATATTAAGATCGCCAAAACGATTGGAGCCCCCGTGCTGGTGACAAACCGGGTGGGGCGTTCGGTGACGCACGAAACTTTGGGCGGCAATCTGGTGCTCTCAGCACAAGGGAAAATCCTGGCCCGCGCCAACGGCGAAGGCCGGGAGGAAATCCTGCATCACAATCTGGAGATTCCCGCAGCGTAACCGGAAGTGAGCGAATACCTTATGGGAAAAGGAAAATAAGGCCATGGGCAGGAGCCGCAGGCAGTTTTCGGGAACCCTGAACAGTCGCCGGGCTGGAGTGAGCAAGCATGACGCCTGAGAAACCGGCCGCCACAGAAAGCGTAAAGATTCCAGTGGCGCTGGTGCAAAGCGATTCCGTGGCGGGCGAAATCGAGCGGAACCTAGACAACATGGAACGCCTCGCCGAGCAAGCGGCCCGGGGCGGCGCAAAGTGGATTCAGTTTCCCGAGTTAACCGTGTGCGATTACGTAGATAACCCGGGCAGGGACGCGGAAGCCGTGCCGCACGGAAACTCCACAGCAAGAATGATGCGGGTGGCCAAGCACCTGGGCGTCATGATTGTGTTCGGCCTTGCCGAGAAGGATCCCGGCCGGATTTATGATTCGGCCGTCTTTGTCGGGCCAAAGGGTTATCTCTATCACTATCGCAAGACGTGGCTGTGGCACGAACCAGCGGACCGGGACTACCGTGATGAGTGGGCGCGCTATGATCCGGGCACGGGGCCGGAGCCTTTTGCTATCGACGGGGTGCGCGCCACCTGCTTTATCTGCGCCGACAGCAATTCCAGGCGTTGCATCCATCGGGCCGCGGCACTTGAACCGCAGGTGGTTTTCTTCCCCATCAACCGCCACGACGTTTCGTCCTTTGAAGACTATGCCGGGATCGCCAGGACGATTGGGGCTCCGGTGCTGGTGACAAACCGCGTGGGGCGTTCGGTAACCAAGGAGACTCTGGGCGGCAGCGTGATCTACTCGGCGCGGGGGGAGATCGTTGCCCGCGCCAACATGGAGGGCCGCGAAGAGATCCTGCACTATAATCTGGAGTTGGCCGCAGCGTAACCTGGAAAGTGAATGCCCAGAAAGCGATGAACATTTTGCTGCGCAGCCGCTTGCATGCTGCGGAAGGGCCGGTGGCTTTTGAGCCGCCAAAACGGAAACCCTTTATGCCGCTAAAACGGTGGAGAAAGAAAGCGCATCGCGACAAGGTCCCGCACCGGACGGCCGTTTCAAAGCTCGTTTTCGGCTTATCGGCCACCTTGTCGCTGGCAGCGGTCGGCCACGCTCAGGTGCGGGTCGCCGTTTGCCAGATCCTGGTCATTGATGGCGACCGGCAGGGGAACTTCCGCCGTATCGAGTACGCGCTCAAGACCGCGCGCGCCGAGCATGCTGACATTGCGACTTTTCCCGAATCCTCGATCCTGGGCTGGGAAAATCCTGACGCGCATACTCTGGCGACACCAATCCCGGGCGCAGACAGCGACCGCATTGCGGCGCTCGCCCGCAAGTACCGGATGATGATCGCGATCGGACTCGATGAGAAAGACGGAGAGCGGCTCTATGACTCGGCCATCCTGGTGGGCAAGACCGGCAAACTCCTATGGAAATATCGCAAGATCAGGGTGCTGCCGCAGTTGATGAAGCCACCTTACTCGAGGGGCAAACCCAGCGGCATCGGGGGCGTCGATACGCAGTTTGGCCGCATTGGCGTCGTCATCTGCGCCGACACGTTCACGGATGCGTACGTCCGGCGGATGGCGGGCTTGAAGCCGGACCTGATGCTTGTTCCCTACGGGTGGGCCGCGCCGGCCGATCAGTGGCCTGCCCACGAGAAGGACCTCGAACGCCTGGTTTCGAGCCGCGCCAAGTTGTGGAAATGTCCCACGGTTGGCACGGACCTGGTGGGAGAGATGACCCATGGTCCATGGAAAGGATATACCTACGGAGGCGGAAGCGTCGTGGCTGATTCAACCGGGGCGGTGCTGGCTGTCTTGCGGGATCGAGATAGCGATGTGCGTGTTGTAGAATTGCCGCTCGATCAACATGCGGCCATGCAGCCTTAATGCGCAGGACGGCAAGCGGCCAGCCCTATTGCTTAGCAATGGGCAATGGTGAATTTCCCCAACTGTGCTGAACGCAAGCTGTGAAGCAGGATCACGGGAATTGAACTCAATCTGGCGGTTTTGGAAATGGAAGGAGACTAAATGAGCGAAAGGGCTAACGAAAACATCGAAGGATCCACCGATCAGGCTGGCATTAGCCGCCGTAAATTCTTGCAAACCACCGCGGGAGCCGCGGGAGCCGGCCTGATCCCCACGCACGCGTCTGTGCTGAACGCGGGCGTGCCGGCCTTGAACGCCAATAGCGGAACGCCCGGCCGGGATATCTCCGCCGAAACGCAAGGGTCGCTCGACGAGATGAGTCACAGCTTTCTTGAGCCGCCGGTAAGCTGCCGGCCGCATACCCGCTGGTGGTGGATGGGCAACGCGCTGACCAAAGAAGACATTACCTGGCAACTTGAGCAGATGCACGATCAGGGAATCGGCGGCGTCGAGCAGATCACCATGGAGCCGGTCTACGAGCGCGGCAACCATCCCTATCTTTCGCCTGCCTATTTTGACCTGGTAACCCACGCCATCCATGAGGCGAAAAGGCTCAACATGGAATTTTCGCTGAACTTTGGCGGGCCATATTGGGTTTGGGGAGGCGAGTGGCTTCCCAACAAGTATCGCTGCCGGAATCTTCTGGCGAGTTCCGTTGATCTTGAGGGAGGGCGGACTTTCCAGGGGGATCTGCCGACGGACGCCGTGTTGAACCCTCTCGACATTCCACGGTCCCGGCCGAAAATCCTGCCGGAAGACCGGCTGATGTCGGTGGTGGCAGGCAGGCTCTCCGGCGGACGGCTCGAACGCTCCTCGCTGACCGACCTGACAGCGCATGCCGAAGGACGCCGCCTCACCTGGAACGTTCCGCCCGGACAATGGCGGCTGATGGCGTTTTGGCTGGTCGACTGCCGTAAAAAGGATGTCCTCGATCATTTAAGCAAAGACGCCATGCAGTATTACTGCGACTACCTGGGCGGCAAATTCCGCGCCCACTTCGGCGACGAGTTCGGCAAGACGGTAGAATCCATGTTTGGCGACAGTTTTGAGGTGCCCATCTACCGCAACGGCATTTATTGGAACAGCCAATTGCTGGCGGAGTTCAAGGAACGCAAAGGCTACGATCTGGAGCCCCTGCTTCCCGCCCTCTGGTTTGAGGTGGACAACCTTTCGCCGAAGATCCGTTATGACGCCAATCAATTCCTGGCTGAGACCGGAATGCAATCATTCTTCGCGACGTTCCTCGGCTGGTGCCACCGCAACGGCGTCCGAGGGCGCGTTCAGCCCTACGGCTTCGTCACCGACATCATCCAGGGCGCAGGGGTAACCGACATTCCGGAAATGGAGGTTACGGCGGGCGAAAAGGACGCTGCGCCCTGGTTCGACACGCGGATTGGTCCCAAAGCCTATGTTTCCTCCGGCGCCCACCTGTATGGACGCAACATGGTGAGCGTGGAGGCCTACACGTTTCTCCACTGGCAGCCCGGCCGGTCGACGCTGGAAGAGATGAAAATTGCGAGCGATATGTTCCTGCGCTGGGGCGCCAACAAGTTTTACAACTCCGGATTCACGGGCACGCCGGAGCGCGAATTTGTGCCGTCGCGGCGCTTCGCCGCGGAGATCACGGTCAGTCCGGTGAACGTCTGGTGGCCGTACTACCGGCTGCTCAGCGACTATGTGGCGCGCTGCTCCGCGCTGTTGCGCTACGGGCGCCATGTGGCCGATATCGCCGTTTATTCCCCGCTCGCCAACCAGTGGACCCTCGATATGCTGAACGCGCGCCACTGGACCCGCGATTTCAACTGGGGCGATCTCGGCAAGCTGATCCTATCGAACGGCTACGACTTTGACCTGCTGAACGATGACGTGCTGCAAAACCACGCGGACCTCTCAAACGGCAGGATCGAGGTGCGCGACCTTACCTACCGCATCCTGATCCTTCCGAACATCCACGCGCTGCCGCTTGAAAGCATGAAGCGGGTGCGGCAATTCGTCCGAAAGGGCGGAGTTGCGGTGGCGCTCGAACAGATTCCCGGCGCCTCAACCGGGCTGGCCGATTACCAGCAGCAGGACGCGGAAGTCCGCTCGATCGCCGCCGATATGTTCCGCGAACCCGAGGGGCTCGACGGCACGGGCGCGCACCCGTACGGCAGAGGGCGGACGTACTTCATCAAGCAGGTCTTAGAACGCGTGAACCCGCTGGACCGCCGCGCGAGCGTGTTCGACCCCTTCGTGAACACGCTGCGCCGCCATGTCAGGCCGGATTTTGGCATCAACTTCGTGCGGCAGGAGATGCGGCGGAACAACGGCCTCACCTACATGCACCGCAAACTGGCCGACGTTGACATCTATTTTGTCTCGAACGTCCAGTACCAGCCCGTTGACATGCGCGTGGCGTTTCGCGTTTCGGGAATGGCGCCGCAGCAGTGGAATCCCTACAACGGCGAGATAAAACCCCTGCACGAGTACAGCCAACGGGGCAACCGCACGCTGCTGCCGGTCAGGCTGGCCGCGTTCGAGTCAACCATCTTCGTGTTCGCAAAAGGGGAGTCGCCGCACATCGTCAACAGCACCTTTGCGGAAATCCTGGAAATGGGTCCGGACGGCATCACCGCCCTGGCCGCCCAAAATGGCACGCATAGCGTGGCCCCGGACGGGATAGGCAGGCCCGGGGTTCGCAGCGTCGAGGTGAAATCCATTCCAGCGCCTTTCGAGATTGACGGCGAATGGCGGCTCATTCTGGAAGGCAAGGATTTCCCCCGGGTGGACGCCACTTTGTCGCGGCTCATCTCGTGGACCGACTACCCCGCCACCAAGCACTTTAGCGGAACCGGCCGTTATACAATCACGTTTAGCCTTCCCGACGCCTACGCCGCTCCTGACCTTCAACTCCGGCTGAGCTTGGGCGCCGTCGGCAACATTGCCGACGTGGAGCTTAACGGAAAACGCGCCGGCGTGATCTGGATGCGCGGGCAGACGCTGGACGTGACCTCCAGCCTGCGGCCGGGCAAAAACCAAATGATAGTCCTCGTCACGAACACGCTGATCAATCGCGTGGCAGGCTGGAAGAGCGTTCCTCCGCTGCCGCCTAACCTCAAGGCTCTGTACGGCGGAGGGCTGCTGGACAACACTCCGCAGGCGCGGGAGCTGTTCGGGTTCAAGCCTCTGCCACTCTCCGGACTGCTTGGGCCAGCGCTCATCACGCCGCTCAAACGGGTTCGATTAAGCATGAAATAGAATCGGCAAGTCCTGCCAGCATGCGTACTTAGCTTGATTTAGAGCGAAGGCGCGTGAAGATTTACATGTAAATCCATAGATATGACGGCAGTTCTCCGCCCGGAGAACTGCCGATTACCGCAGGGAAAATAAGAAAACTGTAAAAAAGGGTTGCCATTATAAATAGTTGTGGTAAAGTCGGCGGAGATGCGTTACGGCAAGTTCATTGAAATGATGTCCTTAGAGAAACTCAAAAGCAAACACTGGAGAACGTGGCTGGCGGTTGCCACCGTGGCATTCCTGGCAGTAGAAGGATCACTGTTGGCCACAATCATTGAACAGCGAAACGCGGCCGAAGCGTCCCTCATCCGGGAAGAGCGCCTGGCGGCAAAGGAAGTCAAAGTCATTGCCGCAAAGCGCGAAGTGCATACCACAAAAGAACTTCCTCCCCGGACGACCATGAGCGAATTTCTGGAGGACCAGGGACTTCAGGCTGGCGATATCCAGGAACTTGTCCAGGACACGCGCCCGGTCTACAACCTGGCAGAAGTCCGAGCCGGCAACCAGGTGACGATGGTAACTTCCGGCGGCGGAGAACTGCGGGAGGTCGGTTATGAAATCGACCGTGATCACATGTTGTGGATCAAGAAGGAATCGAACGGATTCCGGCCCGGCATCACCAAGCTTGCCTATACCGTCGGTGTTGCCGGAGTGGGGGGAACGGTCCAGAACTCGCTTTTTGGCGCGGTTGAGGCGGCTGGCGAGAACGACCAGTTGGCGCTGAAGATCGCCGACATCTTCGGGTGGGACATCGACTTCAATACCGATACGCAAAAAGGCGACAAATTCGAGGTGGTGGTTGAAAAGAAGATTTTGAACGGGAAATTCGTCGGCTACGGGCGCGTTCTGGCCGCCGAATACGATAATGGAGGCCACGATTATCAAGCCGTGCTGTTCCATGAGCCGGACGGCCAGTCCGCCTATTACGCACCCAGCGGGAAGGCGGTCAAGAAGGCCTTTTTACGCTCTCCCTTGCGGTTTGCGGCGCCCATAACTTCCCGCTTCAGCTATCACCGGTTTCACCCGATCCTGAAGCGCTACATGCCGCATCTGGGCATCGATTACGGCGCTCCGGTGGGAAGCAAAGTGCAAGCAGTGGCGACTGGCCAAGTGGTTTTTGCCGGCTGGCAGGGTGGGGGCGGCAAGGAAGTCCGGCTGCGCCACTCCCACGGATATGAAACTTACTATCTGCACCTGTCGCGCATTCTCGTTCATCGCGGCCAGCACGTCAATCAGGGCCAGGTTATCGCTCTGACGGGCGCCACGGGCCTGGCCACAGGTCCGCACCTTGATTTCCGGGTGGCCGAGGATGGCAGGTTCCGCAACTTCCTTACCCTTAAACTGCCGCCTGCTCGCTCGGTAGACCGCAAAGACTGGCTGGCTTTCCAAAAGGTCAGCGACCGACTGCTAGGCGAGCTCGCCAGCGTTCGAGAGCATTCGGGCAAAGCGCTGCAGGCCAGCCTGCGGCCACAACCTTCCGCCGGAGTTTCGGCTCAATAAGCGAAGGACTTCCAGCCTATTTCAGGGCTGACTTACCACCCCAACTCCCCTCAGGCCAACTACTCGCCGCTCGCTTCCTTTTTTTCGCGTTTGAGGCCGGCCAGAAGATAACGAGGGCCGGCGGTAATGCTTGGATGGTAGATGTAGCGGGCGCCACTTTCCAGCGTCAAGGTAAAAACATGGCCGTCGGAGCCAGCCGATCCGGCCGGAACTTGGAAAATCCGGTCGTCCAAAAATTCCGGCCATTCCTTCTGTACGCGTTCACGGAAGAGTTGGAGGCTTGGCTTCGCGGTCTTTAGAAATTCCCGCGGATCGATCAAAGCATAAGCCGCACGATACTCGTGGAGGTGCAAAGCCGCAATAAACCGGTAGATCGTATAGTCTGCATTCTGCGCGTATTCGGTTTGAACCGGCACGTAGGCGTTGTCCTTCCACCGGTAGATTGTCGTCTCATCAAAACCGCGGCTGCTCTCTTGCGGATCTTTGGGGAAAACAAGCAATCCGGGATCTGCCCGCCCGGAGGCAATCATCTCAGGAAAACCGCCACCGCTCTCAGCTTTGAATTGCACCGCTCCATAATCATAGCCCGTATAGAAGCTGGAATCAGACCGCCCGTCCCATAGCATTTGCGCCGCGTGGTTCCAGAACTGGAAGATAACCGGATAAGGCAGGGCGGTGACACCCTCCGATACGACCACGGCAACCAGCCGGGCCGCGCCGCGCGACCCTGGCAAAACTTGAAGCCTAAAAGGGTTTACCACATTCATCAAATGCGAAGCCTGCCAGGCCTTTCCATTCCAGGAAAGCATATAAAGGCCGGGTTCCACAGCCAAAGACGCATCGCCGCGCTTCTCCGGAGGATTCCACTCCACCACCGCTTCAGGAACTCCGTCGCCATCCAAGTCTCCAATCACTTCCATCGCGGACTCGGATGACACAAGCGATCGGGCGCGCCCCTGGCGGGCGGTTATTCCAAGTGATTCGGCCACCCGCATAAGGCTCGGCGTATGGACGTTTCCGAGGGCAATTTCAATCGCCGAGGGCGCGGGGCGGGAATTCTGGATTTCGCTCCGGCCGGCGGTTCCAGGCGAGAGGAATGGCGCCCGGAAACCCGCAAGTGAAAACAAAGCGATTTCCTTGCTCTGCGCGAGTGGAGAATTTGCAGAAAGCTTTGCAGGCCCGCAGAGAGAAAAGAGGCTCACCACTCCCAGCGCCAGCGCCATGGGACTGTTCCCTCTTCGGAGTTCTGCCTTGACCGGCGCCGAGTTGAGGCCGCGTAACATCGCAGCGTGAGAAAGTCCAAACATAATTTCCCCACTATTATACGCTTCCGGCAACGGGCCGCGAAGCTGCTGATTGGCCGTTGCCCGGATCGGGCCTCTGGTTTGCACTCTTGCTCAGCAAGTGGTAAAAAAATGCTGGTCTGGTATTCCAGCCGCCCACGGAAGATCATTGGAGGATTTCTGGGTGCGGGGGACCGGCGCGGCCTGCGGCTCTCGAAGCGCCGCTCAGGACAACAGCCAAACTTCTACCGGAGCCGCAGGCCCATAAGTAAAGGAGGTTCATCGATGAAAACCCGGGGAGACTTGCTTTCGCAGTCCGCTTCAAGTTCGGGCCGGAGAGATTTTCTCAAAGCTTCCGTGGCCGGCGTCGTTGGCGCCGCGCTGTCCTCGGACGCGGCCAAAAGCTCTCCTGCGCACGCGGCCCGGCGTCCCAACATCCTTTATATTCATTCCCACGATACCGGCCGCTTTACCAGCCCTTATGGTTATTCGGTTCCGACGCCCAACATCCAGCGCTTGTCGTCGGAAGGCGTTCTCTTCCGCCAGGTGTATTGCGCGGCTCCCACTTGTTCTCCCAGCCGGGCAAGCCTCCTTACGGGCGAGTGTCCGCACAGCAACGGGATGCTGGGACTGGTAAACCGCGGCTTCTCGATGACGCCAACGGGCTACGATCACCACATCGTCCGGACGCTGCGGCGGGAGGCGGGATACTATTCAGCGTTAATCGGCCTTCAGCATATTGCCAAAGACCCCCACACAATCGGGTACGACCAGGTTGAAACTTTCGGGAGCAATTATGTCAAGCAGGTCACTCCGGCGGCCGTTCGATTCCTGCATTCGAGCCCCAAGCAGCCGTTCTGGCTGACGGTTGGCTACCATGAAACTCACCGAACGTATCGCAAAGCGACTCCGGCCGATAATTGGCGCTGCATCGAGCCCCCGCCTCCGATTCCCGACGTTCCTGCCAGCCGGCACGATATGGCCGACTTTCATGCCACCGTGCGCCAACTGGATTGGGGAGTTGGTGAAGTGCTGACGGCGCTGGAGGCAACGGGCCTTGCGGAAAACACTTTGGTTATTTCCACCACAGATCACGGCATCGCCTTCCCAACCATGAAGTGCAACCTTTATGACGGTGGGATGGGCGTCCATCTGGTCATGCGCGGCCCCGGAGGATTCACAGGCGGCAAAGTTTGCGACTCGCTGATCTCGCAACTGGATCTGTATCCCACCCTATGCGAACTGCTCAAGATCAACCCGCCCGATTGGCTCCAGGGACGCTCATTCCTGCCCGTGCTGCGCGGCGAACGGCAGGAGATCAATGACGAGGTCTTTGCCGAAGTAAACTATCACGCGTCCTATGAACCCAAGCGCGCCGTGCGGACAAAAAGATGGAAGTACATCCGCCATTATGGAGGACGCCTTCATCCGGTTCTACCAAACTGCGATGACGGGCCGAGCAAAGCCTATTGGGTGCAAAATGGATGGGCCCGGCAGACCGTCGCTCCGGAAGCCTTGTACGATTTGCTCTTTGATCCCAATGAGCGAAACAACCTGGCTGGCGACGCGTCTCATAGATCCATGTTGGAAGAGATGAGAAAGCGGCTGGACCGCTGGATGCGCGCGACCAACGATCCATTGCTGCACGGGCCTGTCCCGGCTCCTCGGGGCGCCAAGGTCACGGATCCCAATGCCATCTCGCCCCATGGCCCAGCCGAGATTGTTTCTTAAGAGCGGACGCAGACGAGCCGCAAGGCCTGCAAACGGTTTGCCCGGTTTGGCAAGGTAAACCCGCCGTTGACCCAGCCCGTTTGCTCGCTACCCGGCAAGCCTCAAACCGCGCAGGCAATCCTTGACATGAGCAAGTAGACTGACTACACTCGCTGTTTTCCAATGCTGTAAAACCGGCTTTGCGCCGGGTTATTCTCCAATCCCTCTGGAGGCCGTCATGAAGCGATCGAATCTTTTCCGGTTTCGCACTCCGGCGCGCTGTTTGCTCTCATTCCTCATCGTGTTTGGCGCCTGCACTGTGACCAGCAACCTTCTGGCCATGCAGCCGCTGCTTATCCCCCAGCCTCGTTATCTGCAGAGCAAAGCGGAGCCGTTCCAGGTAAGTTCGAAGCTTGAGATTGTTCTTCTCTCGCCCTTCTCCCACCAGGATCGTTACGCGGCCGAGAGCATCCAGCGGGAACTTAAACTCGTTACCGGCCACCAGTTTCCTATTGTCGGCTTAACCGAGCCTCCCAAGGCAACGCCCGCCATCATCATGGGATTGTTCGGACAATCACAAGTGCGAACCTTGCTCGAAAGCCGGCACCTCAGCGCGGAAGGCATCGCCGGCCAGGGTTATGTTCTGGATGTTTCGGCCGGCAGCGTGCTGGTGGCGGGCAAAGACAGCGTAGGGTTGTTTTACGGCGCTCAGACGTTGCGCCAACTGGTGGTTCCGACCAGCAGCGGGGCCGAGATTCTGGGAGTGAGCGCGAGGGACTGGCCCGCCTTCAAATATCGCGGCGTCCAGGTTGACATGAGCCGCGGCCCCGTTCCCAAGCTCAGCTATCTGAAGGGCATCGTGCGCAGGATTGCGCAGTTCAAAATGAATCAACTGTACGTGTACATGGAAGACTCATTCCGGCTGAACGGACAGCCTCTTTGGGGTTTGCTCAGCGACACTCTGTCGCGCTCCGACTGGAACGACCTGGTGGCCTATGCGGCCCGCTATCACGTCACAATCGTGCCCTCAACGGAGGACTGCGGGCATCTGCATAAGGTCCTGCGGTTTGAGCAATACAGCGGACTCGCCGAGCGCCCGCACGGATATGTGCTGGCTCCCCAGGACCCGCGCGAACTCGACTTCCTCAACAACATGTACAAACAAATAACGCCGGTCTTTCCGTCATCGATCTACCACATCGGCTGCGATGAAACCGCTGAACTCGGGAAAGGCCGGACCAAGCAGTTGGTCGCCCAAGAAGGCTACGCAAAAGCCTACGTGGATAATCTCGTCCGGGTCGCGAAACTGGTAGAGAGTTACAACAAGCAGGTCCTGTTCTGGGGTGACATCGCTACAGAGCATCCTGAGATGATTTCCAGCCTGCCCAAGAATCTGATTGTGGCGAGCTGGACCTATGGCGCCGAAAAAAGTTACCAACGCTGGCTGAAACCTTTTGCTGGCTCCGGAATGAAGATCTTCGTTTGTCCGTGGGTCGGCAACACGGGCTTGATGGTGCCCGACTACGAAGAAGCCGCTTACAACATTCGAGTCTTCCTCCGCGACGGCAAAAAGGATGGCGCTATCGGCACCATCATCACGGTGTGGAATGATGACGGCGAAACTCTCTACGGCCCCAACTGGTGGGCCATCATCTACGGCGCGGCTTGCGCCTGGGAACCCGGCAGCCCCAGCGTCAAAGAATTCAACCGGAAATACGACTGGGCTTTTTACCGAAATACCGACCACCGGTTTGCGACGGCCATTATGGAACTGAGCCATCTCAATGAGGTGATGCGCGCCGGAAAGGCCGTGGAAACCTACGACATGGGCTATGGCGGCGCCGGCGACAACTTGTTTTGGCAAAATCCATTCTCGCCCGCCGGACGCAAGTCCGTCGAGAAAGATCTGCCCGTTGCCTCGCTCATTCGCCTGACAGCCGAACACTCTTATACGGTGATGGTGGACAGTGCGTCACGGGCCAAACGCAATAGCGGCACGCTCGCAAGCCTTGAGTTTGCCGCACTAAGGCTTGATGCGCTCGGCATGCGTTACCAATACGCGCAGGAGATTTCCGAGCGCTACATGGACGCTCTCCAGCAGGCCCAGTCGAACAAGGGCGGCCTCGTCGGGAGCGATCTCTCTGACATCACCTCCACCAACGGACGCCTTGAAGACCTTCGCGATTACACAACCCGGCTCGAGGAAATGTACCGCCAGCTCTGGCTGAGTGAGAATCTGCCCACCTGGATGCCCAACATCCTCGATCGTTACCGGCGAAACGGCGACTTGTGGCTGGACCTCATGGAAAAGTTCTCAACGATTCGGAGCAACTACGGGCAGGGTCAGCCGCTTCCTTCACCCGAGTCACTGGGGCTGCCGATCGGGCCGCAAAGCGGACAGCCGTAGTCGTTCCGCAAGCCAACTTGTAACTACTTGTAACTACGGCTGTTGTAACTACGGCTCGCCAAAGGAAGGTCCCCCATGGTAACATTAATCATTTGACTTTAAGACGGAAACTTGGAGGGGACGTAACCATGAAAGTTTACTTTTCTAGCATAGCGAAAACGGCGCTCAGAGCAGTTTTCGCGGGAGCATTGTCCGGTCTGGTCTGTTTTGGCCAGAGCACTTCCCGGCCGAGCTCGCCAAAAGCCAGCTCCGCTCGAAGTCAAACGGCGGCTGCGTCCGCTTCCTCGCCCCAAAAGATTGTGATGACCGTCGGCAACGTTAAGGTCACCAGGGCCGAGATGGATTTCCTCATTCAGAATCTCAACCCGCAACTGCGGCAAGCTGTGGCCGCCCAGGGACGCGGCTCCTTGGGGCAGGAATATTCTCTGATGATTTTGCTTTCCCAAAAGGCGGTACGCGACCATCTGGACGCCTCGCCGGACCTCCAGCGAGAGATCGCTCTCCAAACACACCAGACGCTCGCCCAGGCTGAGTATCGGAACCTGGAGAGCCACACCAGCGTCAATCCCGAAGAAATCAGCACCTTCTACACGGCCCACAAGGAAGATTTTGAAGTGGCCAGCATCCGTGAGTTTGTCGTCAGGAAAAAGGCGGCGGACGCCAAAGCCGACGACCCGGGCCTTTCCCCAGAAGACGCCAAGGCTCGCCTCGATTCCATTCGCAAGGCCATTGTCGCCGGAACGGCCATCGATCAGGTCGCAAAGCGGTTTGACGTGCCCAACGTCGTCATGGTTGAGCCTGAACCCCGCACGATACACCGGGGACAGTTGCTGCCCGCCCTGGACAAGCAGGCGTTTGAGCTTAGCGCCAACCAGTTCTCGGAACCCGTGGACACTCCGCACGCGCTCGTCGAAATCCAAGTTATCTCTCATCAGCAGCCCGAGTTGAAAGATGTTTCAGCGGAAATTGGGAACACTCTGCGTCAGCAAAAGGTCCAGGCTGCTTTAGATGATCTGAAGGCTAAGGCAAATATTTGGATGGATCCTGATTATTTCAGGTCTGCAACCGCCTCCGAGGCAGCCACCCCGGGCGCGGCCCCTGAAACTCCGGCACACCCGTAACCCGCAAGACGTTTTGTAATCCGAGGGCGGTCTTTTCCGGAGCTAAGCAACAATTAAGGTTTTCCAACATAACTTTTTTTTATGGTTGGGAAAAGTATCAACAGGTTTGTTGAAAAGCTTGTGGAAAAACCGCCTCTTCTACCACCCAAACTTCAGAGTGGAAAAGGTTTTGCACTCTTTGCACAACTGTTAAGCATATTTGCCCCCCTGAAACCTTCCGCGCCCAGGCGCGCCTATAGCCGGATAAAAAAAGTAACGAAAGCAAGATTAGAAGGTTCTGAGTTTATCGCTTCAAGGCCCTGAGTTGCCGGGAATCCTCGTAACAGGCACAGGGAATTTCTGTGAAGCCATGCGGCGGGCGTTATAAGGAAGTTTGAGCGGGGAGGAACATCCGGAGCCGGCAAAATCCCGCGCTTCATCGCATCCGCGCCACGACGCTTGCCGGCTGTTTTTTCAACCGAATGCTAAAGCTGGGGCCGCGGTTTTCTGAGTTGCACCTCAATCAGCTGATTATTCTTCTTGATCTCATAGACCTTTCCAAAACTTTCATGGTCGGGCGCCGTAATCATCAGGGTAACCTCGCCCATGGGCACAAACGGGAAACTACCCCGGCCATTTTTATCCGTCTTTGCGGTATAGGAAACGATTTCCGGGCGCCGAAGAAAGCCCCCTGCCTTGCGATACCTTAGCGTCAGGTGGGCCTGGTAGAGGGGATCACCCGTCTTGGCATCCTTGACGATCACCTGGACCGTCGCTTGCTGAGCAGCCATCAGGCGGCCCGGCATCACTGTCCCCACGCTCAAAGCAAGGAACACTCCCAGCCCCAACAGCCTATGTGCTTTCAATTGTTTCTGTCCCCGCACGGTTCCTCCTCCGCATCCGTCGATGCTATATTAAGTTTTATCACAAAAGACGTGTCGGTTGCCGTGTTCTTGTGCCGGAGCCTGAGCCTGCCCGCGACATTGACAGGAGGCAAGGCATCGAAAATTTGAAACAGAGTCGAAAATCTGCCGCCAAGCAAAGGGCTGTCCGCCCGGAAAGGCAATATGGGATTCTCTACAGATGCAATTCACGCCGGCCAGGAGCCTGATCCTTCCACGGGGGCCATTATTGTTCCCATCTACCAGACGTCCACCTTCGTGCAGGAAGAACTGGGAAAAAATAAAGGCTACGAATACGCGCGCACGTCAAACCCCACGCGCGCCGCGCTTGAGCACAATCTGGCGGTGCTCGAAGCAGGACGCTTTGGTTTCGCCTTTGCTTCTGGGATGGCGGCGATCAATGCCGTGCTCAGCCTGCTCAAGGCGGGCGACCACGTTGTGGCCGGACGGAACGTCTACGGAGGCACATTCCGCCTGTTTGAGCGGGTTCTCAGGAACTTTGGGCTGACTTTCACCTATGTCGACACCACCCGCCTGGAAGCGGTGTCGGAAGCAATGGAAGATTCCACCCGCCTGCTATTCCTTGAAACTCCCACCAATCCCATCATGGAGATCACTGATCTCACGGCAGCCTCCGCCCTCGCCCGCCAGCGGAACGTCCTGGTTGTGGTTGACAACACCTTCATGAGCCCCTGCCTGCAGCGGCCGCTTGAACTGGGAGCCGACATGGTAGTCCACAGCACCACCAAGTACCTGAACGGCCACAGCGACGGCGTCGGAGGCGCTGTCGTGCTGAACGACGCGCCGCTGGCGGAACGCTTGAAGTTCATTCAAAACGCCGCCGGAGCGGTGCTGGGCCCCATGGACAGTTGGTTGGTGCTGCGCGGAGTAAAAACGCTGGCCGTCCGCATGCGCCAGCACACCGCAAACGGCATGGCGGTCGCCGAATACCTCCACAAACATCCCAAGGTGAAGAAAGTCAACTATCCAGGCCTTCCATCCCACCCTCAGCATGCTTTGGCCCAAAAGCAAATGAAAGGCTCAGGGGGCATGCTCTCTTTTGATACGGGATCAATGGAAAACGCCCGGAAGCTCCTGAAGGCCGTGCGGTTGTGCTCGCTTGCAGAGAGCCTGGGCGGGGTCGAGACGCTCATCTCGCATCCCGCTTCCATGACCCACGCGAGCGTCCCGCCCGAAGACCGCAAGCGCCTGGGAATTACGGACGGCCTGGTGCGGATTTCCGTGGGAATCGAGGACGTCGAAGACTTGATCGCAGATTTGGACCAGGCGCTGGCGAAAATTTGAAACACGGTGGCCGGTGTGATATGTTGACACACTCACACGCATCGCAAAGCTGACAATGTATTCACCGGCCGGGTCCATAAGGGGGCGAGCTACCCGCCTGCCTGGGCGTTAACGTAAAGCAGGTTCACTTTCGGCTGAATAGTCCAAACACCGATGGGGAAAAACCAGAGGAGCAGAAAAGGACCGACATGGTCGTAAAACGACGCTGGCCTGCTGCCCTGAGCGAACATCAGGCTCCTCGAGGCGAAGTACACGTCATAAAACATGCACACCCCCGCAAGCAGGTTGGGCAGAATATCCAGCGCGGGGGAGACGTACGCGCTGCCCACAAGGGAGGGTCCAAACGCGACGCCGTAAAGCACGGGATAAACGCTGGCGAAGGCCAGCAACCTCGTGCGCCTTCTCAGTGATGGATCGGCGACGGAATTGAGAAACACACCCAACGACCAGATCCAGGAGTAGATGGAGATGAGGCATAGCGCCCAAATGCCCATGAGCGGCGCGAGTTCCAAAAAGTCGGCCGGCGAGCTAAAAGTTGATGGAACCGCGAAAAGAAACGGCGCCACGATGACAAGGGAGAGCGGACCGAAGGTCATAAGGAAGATTTGCCAGTGCTTCGCGCGCAAAAAAAACGCAGCAATGCAACTCATCCGCGGGAGAACCTCCTTGACCGCTGACATTCCAACACCAAACGCAGCGCCGGTCAATTGAAAACGTCGGGCCGAATGCAACCGATGTTGTCAGCCTCGGTGTTCCGCTCACTCAAAAATCGTCGCCACCTTTGCCAGAACTTCGTTGAGGATGGTTTCTGGGACGGCTTCCAATCTCCTGCCGTGACGCGCGCCGCGCCTATTCGCTTACTTTATCCAGCGAATCGTTCAATGCGGCAAAGAGAGGCAAGTAATCCCTAAGGCGGGCGTAGATTTCTTCGGCGAGTTTTCCGTTATACGCGTGGACGGACAAATTCCTGTCCTCGATCATCTTAAGCCATAAGGGATCATCTACAATCAAGCCGAGGCGGAACATCTGAGCGACGCAATCGCGCGGCGACCGGCAAACCACGCCCTGAGTGCCCGCCCACGCTTTCGCGGACTTCCAGGCAAGTTCAAAGGTCAATTCGAAACGCTTGATGGCGGAGTCGCAATTAGCAACAGTCTTCGTTTCCCGCGAGATTTCCTGAAAGCGCTCATCGGCGCGGTTCAGGTCCACAAGATCAACTCGCCTCAAAGTAGGAATAGCGGCAATTTCGTTGCGAAGACGAAGCAAAAGCATATCATCCACCACCCGCGGCCCCAAAACCGCGATGTCAATGTCGGAGGCGGGTTCCGCCGTCGCCTTCGCCCAGGAGCCGAAAAGAAACAATTTGAACTCCGCGCCTGGCAAATGCCGCCGAATGACGCCGGAGGCTTCTCGGATAACTTCTGCGCTTTCCATCCCGCCCATTGTAGACGAAACCACGATCAAATGCCCTTCGGCCCCCGCCGTCACGGCACGTTCTTCTTGCCGTGGCGTGCTCCTATGGGCTTCAGCCGCTTGCGGCCGTCTCTGAGCCTTCGGGTGCAGCAGGTTTGCGGACGGATTCGGCCAGCCATTCTAGGTAATTGGACGAGCCGTCGATGATCGGAAGGCAGATGATCTCC
>JAJYHU010000424.1 GCA_021784615.1 Acidobacteriota bacterium
AAGATCCTCGCGGAACTTGCCTTCCCGCATCAGTTGATCCAGATTTCGATTGGTCGCGGCGATAATGCGGGCGTCCACTTTGATGGGGTCCGTGCCCCCGACACGGAGGATCTCGCGCTCCTGAAGAGCCCGCAGAATCTTGGCCTGCAAGGCCAGGCTGGTGTCGCCGATTTCATCGAGGAACAAGGTGGAGTGGCTGGCTTTCTCAAACAGTCCTTTCTTTTGTTGATGGGCGTCGGTAAAAGCGCCCTTTTCGTGGCCGAAAAGTTCGCTTTCAAGCAAAGTTTCGGTGAGCGCTGCACAATTGACCGCCAGGAACGGCTGGTCATGCCGCGGACTGTGCTTGTGAATTTCCCGTGCAACCAGTTCCTTGCCGGTTCCGCTTTCACCGAGGATCAGGATGGTGTGAACTGAGGGCGCCACCTTCACAATCATTCGGACCATCTCCTTGACGGCGGGGGAATTTCCAAGGATGGTCCGCTTCAGGGCGGCCAGGCGATTGAGCGCGTCGTTGACGACTTCCAAAAGCCTCGCGCGGTCCACGGGCTTTTCCAGATATTGGTAGACTCCCCGCCGGGTGGCGTCGATCGCCGATTCGATGGAAGGATAACCCGTTATGAGGACCACGGCGACGGTGGGGTCGGCCCGCACAATTTCGGTGAGCAACTGGATGCCGTTGATTCCGGTCAGGTTGAGATCGGTGAGGACCAGGTCGAAGCGCTTCTGTGCAACAAGGTTGAGAGCCGCCTCAGCGCTGGGAGCGGTGACCGCCTCGTAACCTTCGTCCTGGAGGATGTCCCGGTAGATTTCCCGCTGCCGCTTCTCGTCATCAACAACCAGAACTGATCCTTCAGGCATGGATGCTAATCCTCAGGCAATACTCGAACTGGCGACAGCCGGTGGGTTGGTCACCGAGACGTCCGGGAGGGGCAATTCGACAATCAACGTAGTGCCAGGCGTATTCTCATTGGAAATAGAAACGCGACCGCCGTGATCCTCAACAATCTTCCGGGTAATGGCTAAGCCCAGGCCGAAACCCGTCGCCTTGGTGGAAAAATAAGGGGCAAAGACCTTTTCTTGATCGTCTTGTGGAATGCCGGGCCCCGTATCGCGAAAGCGCATTTCAAGATGCCCGCCGCCCCCGTTATTGGATATCCTTCTTGCTGTGATCTGGATATCTCCGCCTTGCGGCATAGCTTGCACACAGTTGGTCAGAATGTTGAGGAAGCAGGTCTTCAACTGCGCAGCATCTGCCTGAAGGGCGGGCAGGTCTGTAGGCAAATGGGCCACAATTCGGATATGTTGCTGGCATGCCTGATTTTCGACCACGCTCACAGCCTGTCCGACGATGGTCTCAATGTCGCACGGCACAAGCTGAGGTTCGGTAGGCCTTCCGACCACCAGAAAATCGCTGACCAGGTGGTTCAGGCGCGTAATTTCTTCCTTCATATTGGCGAGGCTGGTGCTCAATTCGCGCCCCGGTGTTTCATTCAGAATCGAGCGTTTTGCCCTGATCTGATCGATGCTCAGGTTAAGAAAGTTTAGTGAGTTGCGCACCTCATGCGCCACAGTAGCGGCAAAATGGCCCAGCAAAGAAGACTTCTCGGCTTCATTCAGCCGCTTCTGAAGCTTTCGGGTCTCGCGTAGCCTTTCTACCATTTGATTGAATGTTTGAGCCAGGCGTCCCATCTCATCCCTGCTGCCTGTTGTCGGCAGAGACACGTAGAGATTGTCCTGGGCCACCTGATTCGCCCCTTCCACCAGCAAATCAATCGGCTTGGTAAAACGGAAGGCCAGATAAACCACTGCAAACATTCCTGTCAGCATCGTGCCCAGAATCCAGGCCAGCCAGAGCAAATAGACATGGTTCAGCATGGAACCCACTTCATCCATCTCCCCGCCCACCTGCACGTATCCCACAACTTTCTCTCCCTGGATGATGGGGAACTTGATGTCATAGTGCTGCTGCCCGGCGCCGGCGCCGACGTCGGCATCGATGTCTCGCAACTGGGCGGTAATCTGGATGGGCCCTTCCGTCCTTCGGTGCCGTCGCCTGCTCAGCTTGACCCGCTTGCCCACTTGTTTGGGATTGGTGCTGGCCACCACTTCTCCGGTGGGTGAAATAACATTGATCGAGGAAAGGCCGGCGCCTTTAAGCGCGCTTAGGTATTCGCTGAGAGCCAGTTTTCGATTAACTTTGGAAGGGACGCTCGCCTGAGTCAATTGGATGATTTCCAAAAGGTCTGAGGTTTGGCCGGCCACGTAAGCCTTGATGCGGCGGTTGTGCTGCACGTAGGCCACCATCAAAATGGCGCTCGTGCTTGCAGTGATCAGGAACATCACCAGCGCCAGCCGGGTGCGGAATCGGAGGCTCAGGATGCGTTTATTCAATACCTGCCTCGCGGAGCTTGTCGCGCGACTCATTCAATCCGATTCTAGCTGAACGCCTGGGAGCGGTCAACGAAGCCTAACCCTCTCCTGCTGGTTAAGAGGCGCAAACAATACGTCCATGGCTTTGAGGAACTTCCTACCAGCACCAGCTTGGGCCGTGAACCTTAGCAACTTTACTGCCTGCCGAGTAATCTAACCAAAACAGGGGAGGTGGCTGCCATGGCCTGGAGCTTATTTATCGGGCTGCTTAAGCTGATACTGGCGGGTACCATTCTTTTATACGCGGTACTTGTTTTAATAGCCTTGAGAACCGCTGGAACCCCATTGAAACTTGACTGGACCGACCCGCCCATCTCCGTAGAGCGACTCTTGGTTTGGCTTGGCGTTAAAGGTGTTAGAGCAGTTTTACATGCATTAAAAGCAATGCTGGACGTTCTTGAAGACGCTTCTGCCGATGTTGGAGAATGGTTGCTGCATCATCGATGATGGACAAGCTAATGCATTCATTCTATGTGAGATAGGGATGCTTCTGCCAGGCGGCTCAGCCTTTAATCCTTTTATCCCGGCATGTGGTGAAAACTCAACAATTTTTAAAAGGGCTTGCGTTTTGCCTGCGGGTTCTGCGATTTTAGTGTGGCTGACGCCCGCGTACCGCTGGCTGGATTGGAGCCGTTTCAGGGATCAGCAAATTCAAGGGGAAATTGAACTCGAAAGGTTCCATGGACGAGGGGATCGAATTCTGGGTAGGTCTCACTCGTGTTGAGGGATTGGGGGTTCGGGGCGCTCACAAGCTGATTGCCCACTTTGGCTCACCGCAGGCGGCCTACATGGCTTCCTTGACGGAGCTTGAAGCTTCTGGACTTCCGGCGGCCGTCTGCCAGGCGGTTTTCACTCAGACGGGGCTAAAAGAAGCCGAAAGGGAGATTAAGGAGGTTGCAAAGGCCGATTGCCAGTTGCTGGCCTATTCGAGCGAGGCGTATCCGCCCATCCTTAAGCAGATTGCCGATCCGCCCTTGTTTCTATATGTTCGCGGGGATGTCCGGGTGCTCAGCGAGCACTCGCTGGCGGTGGTTGGCTCGCGGCGCCCTTCAGCCTATGGATTGCAAGTGGCGCGGCGTCTTGCCCATGACCTTGCGGAGCGACGCCTAGTGATCGTCAGCGGTCTTGCGCGAGGGATCGACTCTGCCGCCCATCACGGCGCGCTTGAGGCCAAGGGAAAGACCATTGCAGTTCAAGGGCGCGGCATGGATGCTGTCTACCCTGCAGAAAACAAGCGGCTGGCGGAAAAGATCGCGGAATCGGGGGCGGTTGTTTCAGAATTCCCGCTGGGCACCAGCCCTACTCCGGAAAATTTCCCGATTCGAAATCGGATCATCAGCGGCTTGTCTTTGGGTGTATTGGTTGTTGAAGCCAGCGAATACAGCGGTTCGCTGATTACGGCGCGCGTGGCCGCTGAGCAGAACCGCGAAGTGTTTGCTGTGCCCGGCAACATCACGACAGCGCAAAGCTTTGGCCCGAATCACCTGATTAAGCAGGGAGCCAAATTGGTCGATCAATGGATGGACATCGTTGAAGAGTTTCCTCCGGAGGTCCGGATGCAACTTCTTCCATCGGGTGAGGCTCTTGATGCGGGGCAGGCCGCTCCGGGGCCGGGCGAACTGTTCGAGCGTTCCTTAACTGCGGAACAGAAAGCGGTTTTTGAAGCTTTGCGCGTAGATGAGGCGCTTTTCATCGATGCGATTCTGGGCTCGGTGGCGCTCCCCCAAAACCAGGTTCTACAGGTCTTGCTGGAACTCGAGATGAACGGGCTGATCCGGCAGTTGCCCGGCAAGAACTTCATTCGTAAGCTATGATGAGGAGCTGAGAAACTCAGCCTCCAAATGGAGCAAGGAAAAACGGATCAACAGGTTCTCGGTCTGTTTCCAGGGTCTTAAGTATGGCTAAATCGCTTGTTATCGTCGAATCACCGGCCAAGGCCAAGACGATTAACCGGTATCTCGGTTCCGGTTACACTGTCAAGGCTTCAATGGGTCACGTCATGGATCTCCCCAAAAAGGAATTGGGCGTTGATCTCGAAAACAATTTCAAACCGAAGTACATCGTCATCCCCAATAAGAAGGAGACGATCCAGGCGTTGAAATCCGCCGCGAAAGGTACCGATTCGATCTATCTGGCCGCGGACCCTGACCGCGAAGGGGAAGCAATCTGCGCGCATCTGCGCGAGTTGCTGGATTCGAAAAAGACAAAGTTCTATCGAGTGCTTTTTAATGAGATCACGCGTGAGGCCATCCATGACGCCTTCAATCATCCCCAGGAGATTGATGCTCGCCTGGTTGACGCCCAGCAGGCGCGGCGCGTGCTCGACCGCCTGGTCGGATACCAGGTAAGCCCCTTGCTGTGGGACAAGGTTAAGCGGGGGATATCCGCCGGGCGAGTGCAGACGGTTGCTTTGCGGCTGATTGCCGAACGCGAACGGGAAATCCAGGCCTTCAAGAAGAAGGAATACTGGACCATCGGCGCCAAGCTCAACGGAAAGAATCCTCCGCCCTTTGAAGCCCGCCTGATCAAGTTCCAGGGGAAAGATCTGGAGATTCCGGACCAGGCGGCGGCGGATCAACACCGAACAGCGCTTGAGAAGGC
>JAJYHU010000114.1 GCA_021784615.1 Acidobacteriota bacterium
CGTCCTGCACCAGCTTGACGGCCTTCTGGAAGTGAATACCCGACCGTTGCTGGGTTCCCACTTGCACGACCCGGTTGTATTTGCGAGCCGCCTCCACCATCACTTTGCCTTCGTCGATGGTGTGGCAAATGGGTTTTTCAACGTAAACATCCTTGCCGGCCTTGCAGGCTTCCACCATCACCAGCGGATGCCAGTGGTCCGGTGTGCCAACAATCACAACGTCGATATCTTTGCGGTCGAGAACTTGACGAAAGTCGGTGTAGGTTTGGGCTTTGCCACCGGTCGCTGCGAGGGCCTTGTCTAGATTGGGTTGGTAGACGTCGCAGACAGCTGCGACTTCAACGTCCGGTTGCCTGAAAAAATTGGAAAGATCGCTTCGCCCCCTGCCGCCTGTGCCCACAACTCCAACGATAACTTTGTCGTTTGCAGAGACGCTCTTCGCCTGGCCCAAGGCAGGAAGCCCGACTCCGGCAGTCACCGCCCCTGCCGCCACCTTCTTCATAAAATCGCGTCGATCGAAGCCAGCGCTCATAATGGTCGCTCCACTAATCAGAGTGTCAATCGTTTTGGTAGCGCCGTTTGTATATTACATTCAAGTCGCGCCTGTCAAGGAATTAAAAAATGAATCGTGGACTAGAATTGTGGCAGGTGCAGCGCGAGACGCCGCATCACGAATCGGAGGCGCGGAACCCTAATCCCTGCTCAGCTTGCTGGCCAGTGTAAGAATCAATTTCCGGTTTGCCGTAGACATATTTTCAAAATACTTGGCCAATTTCCGCATGGATTTCGATTGGCTAATGTGAGGAGGAATTCGCGGAGCTATCGGCTGCCCGCCTCCGCGAAAAAGAAGCTGGTAGGAATCAACTTCCAAAGCCTTGGCAAACTTGTCCAGAGTCGTCAGAGACGGAGCTGTGTATCCGCCCTCGACACGGGAAATATACGAACGCAACAGGCCCGAGCGTTTCTCAATGTCACCCTGCGAAAGGCCCTTCGCCTCGCGCAAAGTCCGGATTCGTTTTCCGATTTCCATAATTTTATGAAAACAGAATCCCTCTTGCTTGTCAACAATGGTGTATTGTCCAAATGGAAGAGTGTTGGATTTATATAATACAAAATTACTAGGTGACCGATAAAGTAACTTAAGGGAGTTTCGGGCGGCTGGCCCGCCCGGAAGGAGCAGCCGAATGACGCGCGGCATGGTGCGTTACAGAATTAAGAAACGCTAGCGCCAGCAACGCTCCTGCCGGCTCCGTTAGCGTCGGAAGCAACACCGACAGGGTTGCAGCTTTGGAAAGTAGGGGATCATTGCCGTCCGTAATCGCAAAGAGTTTCCCTCCGGCTATATTACTGGCGCCATGCGCAGCTTGCTGGACCTCCGCCTTTAACGCGCATCGCGAGCCGGAAAGGAATAACACACCGGCGCCCGGTTGGCGCAGAGTGGGCAACACATGTTGAAAATGTGAGGGATCAAGACCGCAGGCAGGAATCCCCGCCATTTCCGCAAGCTGACAAGCAGCCTGGAGAGCAATAGGATGGTACAGACCTCCGCCAATCAACCAGAGTCTCTGCAAACTGCTGAATTCACCGGCAAGAGCCTGGGCGGCATCGCTGAACTGGTTCTCGACCCACTCGATGCTTTCCGGAAGTTTCGCAAGTTCCGTTTCCTCCGTCGCAAGCAGTGAAGCAGGGCGTTTCAGCGCCCGGGCGGCGGCAAGAGCCAGAAAAACCATTGCCGCATGCTGACAGAAGACCGATTGGATCCCCTCGACCGGGGCTTCATGAAGGTACAGTTCGGCAACGCCGTCCGCCAGCTTGCCGAGTTCGCTTCCCGGGTTTGCCGTCAGCGCCCAAACCACGGCTCCGCGAGCCTTCGCCTGCCGCACAGCCTCCAAGGTTTTCTCACACTCGCCCGACGGAGAGATCGCAATCAGCAGAGATCGAACAGCCAGAGCGGAGATGGTGTAGCCTTTAAACGCCTCCGGCGTTCGCGCGACAGCCGGCAGTCTTAGAAGAGATTCAAACGCGTACGCTCCGGTAAGCGCCGCCCAGTAGGATGAACCGCTGCCAGTTATGAAAACCGGCTTCTCGCTCCAAGCGGCCCGGCGCACCAACGCATCGTATTGAGGTTGTCCTTTAGTCCACATCAACCGCAGCGCACGCGGGATTTCCAGAATTTCGTGCTTCATCTTCCCTTCCGTTTTCAAGAGGATCGGTGGAAATTACCCATGGGCCGAACCCGAGGCAGTCATCGAGGATCCCTTTTACACTAACCGTCCTCGCCCTACAAAGACAACACCTCCGATGGGTCGTTGATATTTGTATCACGAACTTGGGTCCAGCGGGTAAGCGCCTGCGCCGGCAGCCAACCCGTCAGAAGGGCTGTAGACCCGACGGCCTCTTCCGGAGAGTGATCTCCATCGCCGTTTCAATTATAATATGTGGGAAACAAGCAAGAAGGCTTACGGCAATCGAAAGAGTTACTGGGAGATAATGGAACGCTGTTTTCAAAGATGCCGGGCCTTGACCCACAATCGCGATTTCGACGGCGCGGAAATGCCGAGCGTTTTTGTCTCTACCGGAAGAACGCGCAATCTCCTTGAGATCTCAGTATGAACCGCCAACGCCAGTTAAATTCCTTGTAACGCTTCACACGATGCAATCGTCAAAAATAAACGTGGGGTCATAGATTGAAGAAACCGACAGTTTCCAGAGTGCCACTTTTCGTATTTGTAGCCTTCACCGCAGCCGTCGCCGTATTTTCGATGGGTTGCTCGGGAAAGAAGACCGGCAGCGTTCCGCCACCGGCAGAAATGAATCAGTCTGTGCCCGTCACGGTGGCGGAGGCAGTTGAAAAAGACATGCCGGTTCAGGTGACGGCAATTGGAAACGTCGAAGCCTATTCAACGGTTACGATCAAGTCACTGGTGGACGGTGAAATTCAACGGGCCTACTTCACCCAGGGCCAAGATGTGAGAAAGGGCGACTTGCTGTTCATAATCGATCAGCGCCCTTTCAAAGCTACCCTTCAACAAACAGAAGCCAATCTGGCGCGAGACGAAGCCCAGGCACAGAACGCCCGGCAGCAACTCCAACGGTATAGCCAGCTCGAACAAGCCGGCATCGTCTCAAAGGACCAATACGACCAGTACCAGACGAACGCCACAGCCCTGGAGGCGGCCGTTCGCGCAGACCGGGCCGCCGTCGAACAAGCTAAAATCCAGCTCAGTTATTGCTCCATTTACTCTCCAATCTCAGGCCGTACGGGAAGCCTGCTGGTCTACCCCGGCAACCTGGTCAAAACGAATGACACAAGCCTGGTGGTAATTAATCAGATCACTCCGATTTACGTGGATTTCTCTGTGCCGGAGCAGTACTTGGCCGAGATCAAGAATTACGAAATGCGTGGCAGGCTCCAGGTTCTTGCCAGCATTGCCAATAATGGTGGAAGGCCTTCCGCAGGCCGGCTGAGCTTTATCAACAATACCGTCGATAGCAGCACCGGAACGATCATGCTGAAAGCAACGTTCCCGAACGGCGACCGCCGCCTGTGGCCCGGCCAATTTGTCAGCGTCACGGTTGATCTCACGACGCAGCCGCACGCAACGGTGGTTCCGTCACAGGCCGTCCAGACCGGACAACAGGGGAAATATATCTACGTGGTCAAGCCTGACCTCACGACAGAACTTCGTCCCGTCCGGGTCGGCAATACGGTGGGCAGCGATACCGTGATTGAACAGGGGATCAAACCTGGGGAAACGGTCGTAACGAATGGGCAGCTCCGGCTCTACCCCGGAGCCAAAGTGGCGATCAAAAATGCATCAGCTTCTGCCCCGGATAACGCCTCATGAATGTCTCCGAGCTTTTTATCCGCCGCCCGGTGATGACGACGCTCGTCATGCTGGGGATTTTGCTGTTCGGCATTATGGCTTACCGGTATTTGCCGGTCAGCGATTTACCGAGTGTCGATTACCCGACAATCACGGTCAGCGCAGGCCTTCCCGGCGCCAGCCCGGAAACCATGGCATCATCTGTGGCGACCCCGCTCGAGAGGCAGTTTTCCACCATTGCCGGGCTCGACTCGATGTCGTCCACCAACACGCAGGGAAGCACCCAGATCAGCCTGCAATTCGACCTCAGCCGGAACATTGATGCAGCCGCCCAGGACGTTCAGGCCATGATCACCCAGGCCGAGGGCGACCTTCCCCCGGGCATGCCGTCGCCGCCCACGTTTCGCAAGGTAAACCCGGCCGACCAACCCATCATTTACATGGCCGTATGGTCTGACACGCTTCCGCTTTATACGACCAGCGAGTATGCGGACACGATGATGGCCCAGCGCATCTCCATGATCAGCGGGGTGGCCCAGGTCTCCGTCTTCGGCGAACAGAAGTACGCCGTCCGCGTCCAGTTTGATCCGAAGGCCCTAGCCACACGGCAGATCGGCATTGATGAGGCTATCCAGGCCATTCAGCATGCCAACGTCAACCTGCCGACGGGAACACTCTATGGCACCCATAAGGCCTTTGTGGTCCAGGCTGAGGGCCAACTGAATGACGCGGCCGCCTACCGCCCGGTGATCATCGCCTATCGAAATGGGGCTCCGGTTCGTCTGGACGCTGTCGCCAATGTGGTCAACGGGAGCCAAACCGACAAGGTTGCAAGCTGGTTTGGAAACCACCGCGCGATGGTCCTGGCCATCCAGCGCCAGCCGGGGACCAACACGGTGGAAGTGGTTAATAACATCCGGAAACTTCTGCCCACCTTTCGGTCGGAATTTCCGGCATCCATTCATTTTGAAATTCAGTATGACCGCTCAGCAACCATCCGGGACTCGATCAACGACGTCAAGTTCACCCTCTACTTGACTCTCTGCCTTGTGATTCTGGTCATCTTCATCTTTCTTCGCAACCTCTCCGCCACCATCATCCCCAGCCTGGCGCTGCCGTTCACCATCATCGGCACCTTCGCCGTGATGTATCTGCTGAACTACAGCCTCGACAACCTGTCACTGCTGGCGCTCACA
>JAJYHU010000147.1 GCA_021784615.1 Acidobacteriota bacterium
GAAGGAAAGCTCGAATGCGGAGGGGTGGATTTTATCCGGGTCCGCGAGCGCCGCGTCCGCCTGCGGGTTCAGCCGGAAGACGCCCTGGCTGAATAGCACCCGGTTGGCCTTTTCGAAGAGGCTTACTGCCGCGAACGAGGCCGTTGTGTTGAGGGCCGAATTTGTTGTCCTGTCGTTTGCGACCGAGTGGAAGCTTATCTCGACCGGTTTCCCCGCCTCTCCCTTTATCGTGAACCCTGTTATCTTCACGGAGCCGTATTCGTCTATGTTCACGCCGTTGCTGACGCAAAACGTGCCGAAAAGCCCGTCCGTGTTCTCCTTTAGTTTGAGGCTCTGGAGATATGCCTCCGCTGCGCCCTGCTGTACCGGAGCGCCCGCCGTCTGCCCCATCGCAAGCGCAAGCAGAAGGTCCAGGGCAGCAACCCGCTCCTCGACCGGAGGAGTGTTGTGCTGCTGGCAATCGACCTGCAAACAAAACTGATGCCGGCCATCTTTGAAGCCGATCCTGTGGTCAGGAACACGGCGCTGCTGCTTCGGGCAAGCCAGATCCTTTCGATCCCCGCCATCGTGACCACGCAATACGCTCAAGGCTTGGGGCCCGTCGTGCCGGAGGTGGCGGCGGCCGCTCCGGGCTTGTCGCCGGTCGACAAAACAAGCTTCGGCTGCTTCGGGGATGAGAACTTCGTGCGCCACTTGAAAGAGGTTTCCGCAGGGCGTAAGACGCTGCTGGTGGCCGGGGTTGAATCTCACGTTTGCGTCACGCAAACCGTTCTTGCCGCTCTGGACGCAGGCTATGCCGTTCACCTTGTGGAAGACTCGACGTCATCGCGCACCTCCGCCAACCGCCAAACCGGAATCAACCGCATGGCCCGCGCGGGAGCCATCGTCAGTTCCGCGGAAATGATGATCTATGAGCTGCTTGGGCGGAGCGGCACTCCGGAGTTCAAGGCCATGCTGCCGCTGCTGAAGTAGCCAGCGTCCTCTGATCCCCTTTGAGGTCATTCCGAGCGCAGCAAGGAATCTGCTTTCCGCTCAGGGTAAACTCCGCGAAACAGCAGTTGTATCTTTGCGAAAACGAGCAAAGCAGATCCTTCGCTTCGCTCAGGATGACGTTGTGCGAAGGTTCTTTCAGCAGCCTGCGAGAAGCGGAAAACCTGTTAAATGTTATAGTCCCCGCAAAAAGGGGTTGGAATCGCGTTCCCGGCCGATGGTGGTGCTGGGGCCGTGGCCGGGAAAGACCGGCGTCTCTTCCGGAAGCGGCAGAAGCTTTTCGCGAATTGACCGCAGCAGTTGCTCTTCCGAGCCGCCCCAAAGGTCCCAGCGTCCCACGCTGCCCTGGAACAAAGTGTCGCCGGCAAAAAGCGTCGGCTCGTCGCCTGTAACGTGCAACGAAAGGCTGCCGGGTGAATGGCCCGGCGTGTGCAGTACTTCCAGCGCCAGCGATCCCCACAGGAGCCTGTCGCCTTCCCGCAAAAACTGGTCCACCTGGACCCTGCCCGGCGGATCGACTCCCAGCCACGCCGCCTGCGCGGCCAGGTTTTCGTAGAGCGGCAGGTCGTCCGCGTGCATCAGCACCGGCGCGCCCGTCAGTTCATGGAGCTTCTTGAGCCCGCCCACGTGGTCGATGTGCGCATGCGTGGCAACAATGTATTTAACCTTCAGGTTGTTCCGCTTCAGGATTTCCTGCACGCGCTCAACCTCATCGCCCGGATCGATGACAATCGCTTCCTTGCTTTCGCGATCGCCCACCACCGAGCAGTTGCAGGCCAGCATTCCAACTGAAAGAATTTCATGGAGCATATCAGTTCACATTCTAATTGGTTCTTGAAGCTGCGAACAGGTGCCCGTTATCCACACTCCTTAGTGACTGTCGGGTTGCCGATCAGCAGGAGGCTGTGCAGTGGAACAAGACGAACGGTCGGTCAGGCCTGTAGGTGATGAGCACCACTGCGGATGCAATGAGCGAAGCGATCGAAAACCTGCAGGTTCCGGCGCCCTTCGTCGCAACCCTAGTTACGGGAAAAGGGGTGTTGAAGTACAACCCGCAGCCGAGAACACCGCGACGACACGCCTCTGCATTGAAGGCTTGGAAGCCTTCGGATGATCCCGACTGATTGACGGAAAGCCTTATCGCGAAGAAAATCAAGCTCGCCTTGCAAGACTCCCCGTTTCAGTCACATCATCCGCGCCTGGTGTCCGTGGCCCTGCCATGCCGATTTTACAAGGCTCAAGGCAACGATGGTAGCGCAAGCCCACAGAATCAGGGAAATGTCCCTGCTGAGGTGGAGGTCGCGTCCGCCCAGGGTGTGAAGGAAGTGCGTCGGTAAATCGAGAACGAAATTGGCGGTTGCAAATGCGAACCAAAACTTTTCACGGAAGCAAGGGGCTCTCGCCGCGAGGTACAAGCAATAACCGATGGCAAAGATACCGCCCGCCGTGTCGACCCATGACCAACTGATTGGCGAAGGCCGCTCCCGTAGGAAGCTCCAGCCCTCGACATCCCTCAGACTCAAAAACAAAACATAAAGAGAAAACAGGAGCAACAACAGGGCATTGCCTAGATTACGCGCCGGGCATAAGCGCAGATGGGCTCGCAGCTTTCCCTCCTCGGATTTTGGTTTTCGGCCAGTTCCAGGCAGCCAGCGGCGGATTGTGGCGTCGGACCGGTCAGACATCAGGATCGCCACGACCGTCACAAAGCACAGCACCACAATACCGATTGCGACGACCTGCTCGCACAAATTTGTTCGGTGCTGATTCAAACCCAGGCCATCATGCAACACAGGATCCAGGCCAAAGACGAGGGCAGCCGCCAATGCAAGGGGAATGACGAGCGTTCCGGGAAAGAGCAGGAGCACGAAAAACAACTCCCGGATCCGCATCCGTTGCACCTTGCGCCATCTTGCCCGCCTGGCCCGCGCACCCACAGCGTCCCGCTGGAAAGCGGCGATCGCTGTCCCGCCCAAGCCTCGCCTTCGCAGTTCGGCTGACAAAGCCTCTTGTGCGCTTTTGGTAAGAGACTGTTGCTCCAAACTCAGAGCGAGCAACTCACCTTCTGTCAGGGCTGAGTAAAACGGGTATGCCTTTGCGTTTTCGCGATCGTCGCTCATTGGCGGATTGATCTGCAAGCCACAACGGGCGGTGGCTCACGTACGCACTGATCTATTTACCACAATTTGAAACCGCCCGCAAGCTTACGACAGCTTACGAAAAGCGCCAGAGGCACGCTGACAAGGCACATGACACAACGCGGGCCACCTGCTGTCTCTTCCGGCCGGTACCGGTAACGCCGCGGTCCGTTGTAGCATGCTTCCATACATTCGCCGCGTCAGATTATTCTCCGCCAAGGGGATGGGTGCACTTTCAAATCCGCATATCTCCCATTCCGGAACTCCGTTGACTTGTCGCGATACCCTTCTTATACTCAAATCCGATATGCGCAAGTGAAAGGAGGCAATGTGGCAGCACTCAGCAAGGTTGAAATCCAGCAAAAACTGAAAGAGATGCAAGGCTGGTCGCACCTGGGGAAGTCTCTGCACAAGAAGTACACTTTGAAGTCGTTCATGCCTGCCATCAACCTGGTCAACAAGATTGCCGCGGTTGCCGAGAAGGAACAACACCATCCTGACATCACCATCAATTACAACATTCTGGCGATTTCGCTCTCCACCCACAGCGAGGGCGGCGTGACGCAGAAGGATTTTGACCTGGCTCGGCAAATCGACCAATTAGCGAGTGAACCTTCCTGACCCGTTTGTGGGATTCGGCGATTCCTCAAAGCATGGGCATCTGGAGCGGCGGCTTGGTTTGTCTTTTGAAGCGGGCGCAAGAGCTGGTCCCATCGCGGAGAAGGGAAAGCGCAACTAAGGAATACGCACATGGCGACATTTGCACAATGGGTTCACGTCAGCGCAGCCGTCATTGGCGTGGGCGGGATGGCCTTCATGCTTCTCGTCCTTTTCCCTTCGGTGGGAGTCCTGAATGACGAGCAGCGCGCCCTGCTGTTGAAATTCGTTTTCGGAAGATTCCGCTGGGTGGCCTGGAGCGTCATTTTCCTCTTGATCGTCTCGGGGCTTTACAACGTCAGCCTGGTTTGGCTGGTCCCTTGGGGCGTCTATTGGAAAGTCCTGACCCTCAAGATTATCCTCGCGTTCGCCATCTTTGCGATCGTCCTTTTCCTGACGATTCCTCTCGGAATCTTCACGAGATTTCGCGACCGGCGCCAGCTCTGGCTTTCCATAGCCTTTGGACTGGCCATGGCCGTCATCCTGATCTCAGCCTACCTTCGCCGCGGCGGCTAAGCGGCGGAAGCGCTGCGGCAACCGGAGACCTCTCCGTATCCTCTGTATTGAAGCTTTGAGAAAGGCGGCGGCCGGGGTGCGTTGCGGCTTTGCGCCGGGCCGCCGGGCTTCTCAGGGATGCAGCAGAATCTTCCCGAAGAAGTTGCGCTCTTCCATCTTCTGCTGGGCCTCTCGGGCGTCTTTCAGGTGGAAGTGCGAGTCGATCACCGCCTTCAGTTTTCCCTCGCCGATCAGCTTGAGCACGTCCATTAGTTCTCCCTTGCCGCCCATAAATGAGCCCATAACCGTCCGCTGCCGGCCGAACAGCGCCTGGACGTTCAACTTCGCTTCCGCGCCCGAGGTTGCGCCGCAAGTCACCAGGCGCCCGTAAGTTGCGAGCGAATCGAAACAATCCTCCCACACCGCCTGGCCCACGTGCTCCACAATTACGTCCACGCCGCGCTTGGCGGTCAGCCGCCGGACTTCTTCGGCAATCGATTGCGTGGTGTGGTTGATGCCATGGTCGGCGCCAAGTTCGCGGGCCCGTTCAAGTTTCTCGTCGGTGCCCGCCACGCTGATGACTCGCGCTCCGGCAAGCTTGGCCACCTGGATCGCGGCGCTGCCTACGCCGGAACCCGCGCCCATCACCAGAACGTCCTCGCCCGGCCGCAGCCCGGCCCGTGCAAACAGCATGTGCCAGGCCGTCAGAAACACCAGCGGAACCGCGGCCGCCTCGTCAAAATCCAAATCGCCGGGAATCGCGATCACATTGCTTGCAGGCGATTTCACATACTCGGCATAGCCGCCGTCCGCCATCACGCCGAACAGCGTGTAAGCGCGGCAGGCGCTGTCGAGCCCTTTCCAGCACTCGGGGCATTCGCCGCAACTGATTCCCGGAGCCAGCAGAACGCGGTCGCCCGGCTTCCGGCCCTCCACCAGCGACCCCACTTCCACCACTTCGCCCGCGATGTCGCTGCCCAAAATGTGCGGCATGGGAAGCTTCCAGGCGCGCCCTCCCGCCCGCAGCCACAGGTCAAGATGGTTCAGCGCGCAGGCCTTGACCTTGACCAGCACCTCATTCGGATTGATCTTCGGCTCGGGCGCGTCCTCGTACCGCAAAACGTCCAATCCGCCGTGCTCGTGGAATCGAACCGCTTTCATTTTCCGTTTCCTCCTTCAAAAGGCTCACGAGCGCCACGCAAAGGCGCGAAAGCGCAAAGCAATCGGATGAATTATTCTTTGTGTTTCTTGGCGTCTTTGCGCCTCTCTGTGAGAGCTTCCATATTTTCGAGCGCTCGCAACCCGATGCCTAGGCTGCCGGCTCGCAATTGACAAGGCCGAGGGTCAAGTTTAACCTAAACTCAACGCCATGAGCGACGTCTTCCAGGAAATCGTCAAGCTGCGCAAAGAAGGGCGCAAGGGCGCGCTTGCCACCATCATTCAGGTGCAGGGCTCGATCCCAAGCTACGAAAGCTCCAAAATTCTGGTGCGCGACGATGGCTCGATTGTGGGCACGGTGGGCGGCGGCTGCGTGGAGGCCGAGGTGTGGTCCGCGGCGCAGGACGTGATGCGCGAAGAGAAGCCGCGCCGCCTGCACTTCAACCTGAACGCCAAGCCCGAATACGACGCGGGACTCGTCTGCGGCGGCTCGCTCGATATCTTTATCGAGCCGATCCTTTCGACGCCCAGCCTTTATCTTTTCGGAGCGGGGCACGTTTCGCTTTCCATCTCAAAAGTCGCCTCGCTCGCCGGGTTTGAAACCATCGTCTCCGACGACCGCGAAGCCTTCGCCAATTCCGAGCGATTCCCCGAGGCGCTCGAAACCCACGCGGGGCCGTGGGAAGAAATCTTTCCGCAGCTCAAAATCAGCGAACTTTCTTACATCGTGATCGCCACTCGCGGGCACAAGGGCGATCTGGCCTGCCTGCGCGAAGCCTTGAAGACCCCGGCGCGCTATATCGGCATGATCGGCAGCAAACGGAAGATCATCGAATTCTCAAAGGCGCTCGATGCCGAAGGCGCAGCGCCCGAGCGCCTGGAGCAGGTCCACTCTCCCGTGGGCCTGGCGATTGGCGCGCTGACGCCCGAGGAAATCGCCGTCTCCGTGGTTGCGGAGATGATTGCCGTGCGCAGAAATGCGCTGGCTTCCGTCCCCTCGCTTACCTACAAGCCCAAAGTCCAGCAAACCTCATGAGCGCCGATCCCGCGCCTCAAGGCGCAGCGTCGGCAACTATTGCAGGGTTAATTCTCGCAGCGGGGGAATCTTCCCGCATGGGCCGGGATAAGCCTTTGCTCAAATATCGCGGTCGGACTTTCCTGGCGACCCTTATCGCCACGCTGCGCGCGGCGGGCGTCGAACGCATCGTGGTGGTGCTCGGGCACCACGCGGAAGAAATTCGCGAGAGCGTTGACCTCAGCGCTGCCGAAGTGGTTGTGAATCCCGATTACCGCCTGGGGCAAACGTCATCGCTCAAAGCAGGACTGCGCGTGCTGGCCCACGATGAGCCCGCGGGCATTGTGATGTGCCTCGTCGATCATCCCGCTATTTCAGCAGATACCCTTCGGCAGTTAATCCGGCGCTTTCGGGCAACCGGCAAGCCTGTCATCATTCCGGAAACCGACGGCAAACACGGCCATCCCGTCATGCTGGGCAGGGAACTGTTCAGTGAGATTTTGGCCCTTGGCCCGGACGAAGGCGCCGACCGCGTGATCCGCAAACATCGAACCCGGACTGAGTTCATCACGGTCAATGATCCCGGCATCCTTCTCGACGTCGACAACCCGGAAGCCTACCGCCAGTTGACGGCCCCAGTGCACAAAAGACTTGACAAGCACAGCCTAGTGTGCTAGTCTCCTGAATAGCTTTGCGAGAGGCGGGGCTGTGCGTCTGAGGGTGAGCGAATGCGAGCAACTGAGGCTGCAAGCGGCCTAAGAAAGACCGGCCTGATGGCAGGTGTTGCCGGAAGGGAATTGGGGTGCTGGAACGGGCGCAAGGCTTGTTTTGGAACCTTGAAGAAAAAAAGAATTTTTTTTTCGAAAACGAAGCTAGGAAGTTGTTGATAACAAAAGACCGCTGTGGAAAACTCCGCCAAAACGAACCTAAAACGAAGCTAAAACGAACCTACCTAAGTCATTGAAAATACATAACGCCAGAAAAAACGAAGCTAAAAGCGAGCAAAAATCTCTCAACCTAAGCTATTGACAACACAGGAATAAAAATGGGACGAAAAAGCACAGCAAGATTCCTCGCTCCGCGCGAAATCGTACCGGAAGGGCTTCGACCCGCAGCAACGGGACTACGAAAGGCGCAGCGGTCGGAAGGATGAAACTTCGGGAGGGGGCAGGCGGCGCGTTTGACAATGGCTTACTTACAGATCTAGCCTGCGGCCGAGCCCGCACGTTTCAGGGACGCAATTTGTCGAGAGCTTTTCTGAGAGCGGCAATGGCGAGCGCGCTTGCGTGGCTTGAAGCCGCGGGCAGGCCGCCGAGGGCGGCTTCCATCTGTTCAGCGGAAAGCTGCGCGAGTTCAGCCAGCGGCTTGTCCGTGATGGCTTCTGTCAGCCAGGAAGCGCAGGCGACGGCCGGAACGCAGCCCTGGACCTGGAATTTTGCCTCCACGATCGTGCCGTCGCGCTCGGAGACCGAGAGTTTCAGCACGTCGCCGCATGCCGGGTTCGCGATTTCAATGACCGCGGCGGGATTCGAAATTTCGCCCACATTGCGGGGGTGGTGAAAGTGGTCGAGGACTTGTGTGGAGTACATAACTCTTGCCGGCCGTTACGGGAAAAAGAGCAGTTTCATGATGATCACCATGGCCACGCCCGCGCCCACGGTCAGGGTAATCCGCAGGCTGCTCATCTTGTTGACTTCGGGGATCAGGTCGGAAGCCGCCACGTAAAGCGTGACGCCGGCGGAAAGCGCCAGCCCATAGCTGACCCACCTGTGCGCAGCTGCCATCGCCAGGATTCCGGCGATTCGCGAAACGCCCAGCGCGCCCGCCGCCGCCATTCCCCGGCTCCGCTTTTTGCCCGCCGTCACCATCACGGAAGAGATGGTGAAGCCCTCTGGAATGTTGTGCAGAATGGTGGCGCCAAAGATCACCGTGCCCAGCCAGGTGGAAATCAAAAATCCCGAGACAATCGCCACGCCGTCAAAGAAGGTGTGGACCAGCAGGCCGCCGAGCGCCGTATATGCCACCCGGCTGTCGAAAAAATGTTCAGGATGGGTTTCCTCGCCAAAGTGGAAATGGGCGGGCCAGGAATGCTCAAACAGATGGACGATGAAGTAGCCGACGAGGACCAGAACGGGGCCTGTGACGGGCTCAAGGTGCAGGCTTTCCGGAATCATCTCGGTGAGCGTGGTGGCCAGCATAAAGCCCGAGCCGAGCGCGATGAAGTAGGCGAGGAACGGCCGGCTCCAGGCGCGCGCCGAGACGATGGCGGCGCCGAAAAGATTGGCCAGGCCGGCGGCCACTCCGAGAACGAGGCTGATTTGAATGGCAGTCATGATGATGGGTTGAATGTTGCGGGAGCGCGCCTATCCGGAGTGCCGGAAGTGCACGATTTCCGCGTCATGGACAACGTATTCTTTACCTTCCAGCTTGAGCAGGGCGCGGTTGCGGGCTTCCGAAAAGCTGCCCGCCACTTCAATCAAGTCCGCATAGGATATGACCTCGGCGCGGATAAAACCCCGCTGGATGTCCGAATGGATTTCGCCCGCCGCATCGAGCGCCGTCGATCCTTCCGGGATCGTCCAGGCGCGGCACTCATCTTCGCCCACCGTGAAGAAGGAAATCAAGCCGAGCAGCGCGTAGCTCGACCGAATCAGGCGCGAGATGGCCGATTCCTTCAGGTTGTAGCTGGCCAGAAATTCCGCGGCCTCCTCTTCGCTCAGTTCGGAAAGCTCTTCCTCAATTTTTCCGCAGACTGCCGTCACCGCCGTCCTGGGGCGCTGCTTGAGACCTGCTTCCTGGGCAAATTCATCGGCGGCGTCGGTGCGTGCGGCGTCCTTTTCACCGAGGTTCAGAACGTAGAGCATGGGCTTGAGGGACAAAAAGGTGAAACCGCGAAGCGCGAGTTCCTCCTGGGGACTCAGTTCAAGCTCGCGCAAGGGCTTTTGGCCTTCCAGCGCCTGTTTGGCTTTTTCAAGCGCCTGGCGTTCCATCTCAAGCGCGGGATTCTTTTGCTTCTTGATGTCCTTCTCAAGGCGTTCCAGGCGCTTCTCGACGACGGCAAGGTCGGAGAGAATCAATTCCAGTTCGACGGACTCGACGTCGCGCCTGGGGTCGACGGAGCCGCCCTCGGCGGGGATGGCGGAATCTTCAAAAGCGCGTACCACGTGAACGAGCGCATCCATTTCTTTGAGCGCGGCGGACTGCGTTCCCGTGCGGGCCAACTGAATCACGCTGGAGGGCGTATCCACATACTCGACACTGGCATGGACAAGCTTTTGTGGATGAAACATTTCCGCCAGCCGGTCCAGCCGGGCGTCGGGCACCTTGACCACGCCCACGTGAGTTTCGGGTTTGCCGCTTGCGATCTTGCTGCTATGCGAGTGAGTCAAAATTTGAAACAACGTCGTCTTGCCAACCAAACTGAGACCAACTATGCCGATCTTGAGCACAACGTCCTTTCTTTTAGGGCGGTGGTTGATGGGACTTAGAAAACCGCTAAGAATTTGATACTAACACAGGTAGCGCCGCGGGTGGCGCGGGGTAACGGGATGCATTCGACTGAGTCAAAGCGGCGGGGAATCAATGGGCATAAGGATAGTGGCGGACAGACGCGACCCCACCCTGGCGGAAAGTCCCTACTCCGCCGCCTTTCTGAAGGCCGAAGCCGCATCGGGCAAAAAAAACAGAAACCGGCGGCGGAGAGCCACTTTTCACCGCTCCGCCGCCGGCGCTGCCGTCACGCGCTGTTACGCTGCACGAGTGGCGCTGGCGGCTTGTCCCGCGAGAGTCGCCGGGACGGTGGTGCTCACCGGAGCTTCCTCACCACTCCGGATTTTTGCCATTGCCTTGCAGGTTGCAGTCGCCATGAACACGACTGAAAAGGCGCCGAGGAACGCCGGGATGATGTACTGGCCGCCGATGGCGACTCCGGCAAACCAGTGGCCCAGCACCGGCGAAGCGATCCAGGCGCCAACCCAGCCTAGAATCCAGCCCGCAAGAAATCCGTCGATTCCGCCCAGAAAGCGGTACTTGAGGCCATTGTGAATTACAACAGCCGCGATAAAACCGATTACGAACAGAGTGAGAAATGCTGCAAATCCCATGCCGATCATGGATGTCACCTCCAACGAGATTTTCGAAACAGCGGGGATCCCTCTCGAATGGGAACCCGCTGTTTCATTAGGCTTCCGGGAGTGGACATCGAGGCTCGATTTTGAGAGGTGGCAGTCCGGAAAACTGAAAGCCGTCCGCCTTTCTGATAGGTTTGCGCCGATGGCTGTGATGCTTGAGTGCGGATAGTCGGATTGGGGATGACTCGACTGCGGAGGCTAACTCTTGCGGCGTGAGACGCGTCGTAAGAGCCATCGAACCGAACATGTGAGTCTGAAGCCATTGCCCGGTCCAGCACAAACTTCAGGGCGAGCCTCGGTTCGCTCTCTTACTTACAAGGATATTATCTCTCCGGTTTTGCGCAGGGTCAAGGAACCGGCAGAACAAAGAATTGGAACACGATAGGGAAAAGGAAGGCAGGAATGCTTGCGTTAATAGCGTCCAACGGCCCGTTCTTTATGCGGGAGCACTTCCAGGCAGGTTGTCCACCAGCCTGTGGTGATGGTCTCAATAAATTCTTCGGGCAATCTTTCGGCCCGCATATCCGCCGCGAGGCCCTGGTAATCGTACGAGACGGGGACGAATTCCGCTTTGACGCCGCCGGACCCGATGGTCAGGAGGGTGTACCAGACGTCGGTCGTGCCGTCATTCTCAGGCCGGCCGAGAACCCCCACGTTGATAACATGCCGCCCGCGCGAAAGCGGCCGATGCCACTTGATTCCCGTGTGAGTCACGCAAAGGACGTCCGCATGCGCTTCGTCCAGCAGATACTCGAGAAAAGCGTCGGGGCTGGTCGACTCCCACAAGAACTCATTCATTTTGCGCGGCGAGCCATGGCAAAGCAGCACACGGCGGCCGCCCGCTTCCAGGCGCACGGACATGGGCAGAGTGCCGAGCCAGGACTTATTTTCCGCCGACGTGTTTTTGAATGTGTAGCCGTAACTGATCCGCGCAAAATAGTTGTCGCGCGGATCGGTGTAGCCGCACTGGCAATCCTCCAAGCCGCCCGCAAGCGAATTGTCATAGTTCCCCTGAAGGCACCGGACGCCGTGGGAGCGAAGAAGCGGGAAAACGCGGTCGGGATAGGGCCCGAAGGCGCCCAGATCACCCAGGCAATAGACCGCATCGGCGCCCCGGCGGCGCACGTCCGCAAGCGCAGCCTCAAGCGCGCGATAGTTGCTGTAGATGCCGCCGAACAAAGCGAGCCGGGTCATCGCGCCATTCCGTCCCGTAAATCGGATATGCCCGCCGGGCCTTCGATCAGGGAACTGACGTTCCCGCAGATGGTGCCATAGTGATAGCACGTGACGCAGGCCTTATGCCGAAGTTCATAACCGGACCGCGAGTCAAGAAGCGTCGAGCCGAGGCGGCCGTCGGGCTTTTCCACCAGCAGGGGGCAGACCCATACGCCGCGATCTGTCACCAAGCGGGAGTTCGAGCACATCAAAAGGCCCCGGTCATAGCCTTCGAGCATTTCTTCGCTCAGCAAGTCATCGGTGGAGGTGAAGCTCGCGCGTTCGAGTTCGCGCCCCAGCGGCAGGGAGGGCAACACTTTAATCCGCGGACGCGCGTATCCCGAATCGCGCAAAGTCTTGGCAAATGCGGCGAGAGTTGCAAGCTCCTCCTCTTCGCTCCAGGTGCGAACAATCGTCACCAGCGGCAGCAGGCCGCAGCGGCTGAGCCGGACGACCGCGGCCATGGCCTGCCAGAAAACTCCAACTCCGCGAATCGCGTCGTTCATCTGCTCGGTGTAGCCGTCCAGGCTGACGCGAATTTCCAGGGAATAGCGGGAGTCGCGTTCCATCTCCGCCAGACGCGCGGCAATCCGGTCGTTAATCAACATGCCGTTGGTGAGCACGGTTGTGGGAGCGCAGGCAAGGGCCCGGACAAGCATGTCGAGAAGGCCGGGATGCAGGAAAGGCTCGCCGCCCGTAAAGAAGATTTCCTTCACGCCCAGGCGCCCGGCGGTTTGAATCTCTTCGCGGACCGCTTCCATGCTGAGGCGGTCAAAAGTTCGAACGTTCGGTCCGCTGTTGTTGAAGCAATGCGTACAGGCGATGTTGCACAGCGTCCCGCTCACCTGGAACCAGAGGTTGTCAAGGTGGGTCAATTCGATAGTGGGATAATTCATGCCTCGATGCTTTCCCCTCCCAGAACCTCGAGCGATTTGCCGCGCCCTTCCGGGCCCCAAAGGTTCCAGGGAATCATCACCAGCGCGCCCAGCGCCCAAAATGCCGCCAGCACTTCAAAGGAAACCATGATGGAGACTTTTTCCGCCAGCGCGACAAGCAGTAGCGGAGAAATCGCCGCGCCAATCCTTCCGAAAGCGACGGAAAAACCGATGCCCGTGGAGCGCAAAGGCGTCGGGAAAATCTCCGAAAAAGTCGGGTACGCCGACACCCAACTGCCCGTGGCGCAGAAGTTCGCCACCACAAAGGTCGCGAGTACTCCGCCGGCTTTGCCGTGCAGAGTGGCCGCTCCCATTCCCAACATGGAGAGGGCCGCCAGGATGTAGAAAAAAGTCACGGTGCGTTTGCGCCCCGCTTTATCCAGCAGCGCGGCTGCCAGTGCTCCGCCCGCGACCGCGCCCAGGTTGCCGATTAAAAAGAACCATGGAACCTTATCTTCCGTGATGTTAACACGCGGCAAAACAACCAAGGGAAGGAAGGCGAAAATTCCGTAATAACCTGCGGCCTCGGAGAAATCGAGCAGCGAGCCCATGGCAAGGCGCCAGGGATGGTCGCGCAGCAGCAGAGAAACTTGGCGGAAGAATCCTGGAGCGCGGACCTCTGCCGCGCCCGGGACCGGCGCAGCAAATTCAAAACCGCCGTCTCGCTGTTCGAACTGCTGCATGACTTGCAAGGCTTCCACGCGCCGGCCGCGCTCGATCAGCCAGCGGGGAGATTCCGGCAGAATCCTGCGGACCCAGATGGTAAACAGCGCGACGATGGCTCCCAGACCAAAGGCGAAGCGCCAGCCAATCGAAGGCGGAAGGAGGTTGATGAAGTAGAGGCTTAAAAGCGCCGCCAGAATCGCTCCCAGCGGCCAGAAGTTCATGACGGCGGCGTTGGCGCGCCCGCGGAATCTGGCGGGAATGATTTCGCCAATGGCGGCGTTGATCGCCGAATATTCCGCGCCCACGCCGATCGCGGTCAGGAAGCGAAATACCATGAAGAAATAGTAGCCGGGCGATAAAGCGGAGATGACCGTGAAGCCTGCGTACAGGAATAGGGTGAGGATAAACAATTTGCGGCGCCCAAAACGGTCCGCGAGATATCCGAAAAGCAGCGCTCCCACCATGATGCCGACAAGCCAAATGGTGACCAGCGCCGAAGCCTGCACGTCCGTCACGCGCCACAACTTTTTTAAGATTCCGATCACATTGCCGATGACATTGACTTCAAATGAATCGAGCAGCCAGCCGACGCCCAGAGCCAGTGTGACGCGGGTGTGGAGGCGCGTCCAGGGAAGCCGGTCGAGGCGTTCGCCGATGCTGATGTTCGTCTCACTGCGGGAGGGAATACCCATATTCGAAATCGAGTCCTTTTAAAAATGGTACAACAAGACAAAATTCAAACTGCGATCGAGGACGGTCGTCTCAGTCTGCGAAATCCTGCGCCAGAAATCGTATTCGTAAATGAAGGACAGATTATCCGCCACCCGGACCGTGATGCCGGGTTGCAGGATATATTCCCTCCGGCCATTGATGCCGTGGTAATTGCCCTGGCTGAAGTTGAAACGCGGCTGGTAGCGTCCCCTCGCCCAGCGCACGCCGCCCAGAACGTAGGTTGCATCCTGCGGCGGCAGCACGACGATTCCGTTCACCGTTTGCCGCAGGACTTCGCCGTACCCGAGCACCGGCCCAAGCTGCAACGTGCCGTCGGCTGCCACCTGCGTGCGAGTGTTGTGCGGCCCGGCGTCCCGATCGATGGCGCCCTGAGCGAATGAGCCGCCCAGCGTCAGCGAGGTTTGTTTGCTGAAATGCCACACCGGTGCAAAGCGCATGGCAACATCGTTCTTGGCATGCGCACCGGGCTCCGAGACAAAATCCCGACCGGGCAACGATCCGTTGATGCCTGAATTGTTTGAGAAATATTGCAATGAGTACCGAGCGCCCAATCGCCCGGAAAGGCTGTGCGAGCCCTCGAACCCCAGGCCATATTCGGGGTCCAGCTTAAGGCCGTCGAAATATTGGATATTGCCAAAAAAGGAGTCATCCCACTCAAGCCCCACCCGCCGATAGAAGCTTCCCGCCTGGAATTCTCCCCACGGGGTCCGATAGCGCACGTAGCCTTGCTGGAGCCAGGTGTTCCCCGGGAAGAAGCTGCGCAGCTTCGTCGTCCTGAAGCGATAATCCGCATGAAAACCCCACGGGCCCTTCTGGCCGTCAACCAATGCAGAGAAGGCGTAGAGTTCAAACCTGGGACTCGCGCCTGAAATACCGACTGGCACGTATTGGAACAGATAAACATCACCGCCAAAGTGGATGGGCGCAAGGACGGATTGGACTCCCAAATTCTTTGCCGCTCCTGCAGCAACGGCGGAAGCTTGCAAGCGGTGCTTCGTCTGAATGCCCGCAGGCTTTGCAGACTCAGCTACGGCGCCGGACTTTGCCGCCGGACCGGACGTTGTTCGAGGCGAGGCGGATGGCTGTTTACAGGCGGCGAGATCCCTAATTTGCTTCTCCAATGCATCAATCCGCCGGTCTTGTTCGGTCACCCGTTTTTTTAACTGCTGGATTTGGACTTCCTCGCTGTCACTGTTATGACCCGGGCGTTGTGCTTGGGCAAAGGAGGGAATTCCCGCGCCTAAGGCTACCGTTAGAAGCGCTGGAACGATAGAAAGCAGGCTCACCATCTGCGAATTCCTATTCCATGTTCTAATCGATTGATGGCTCGGATACATCTTCAGAAGATCTCCGTGGCAAAAATGCATGAAGTTATGATCGTACTATGGGAGAAAGGCTTTGTGTTATGAGGAACTTTTGACGCGAAGGAAATGCCTTTGCAATCCTCTCAAGCGGGCAAAGCAAAAAACTGTATCGTCATTCTTGTAGGAAAGTGAGCAACAAACCGTCAGAACAGGCGGAAGCTTACTTCCACCATGACGCGGACAGGCACCGGAGAGCCATTGCGCAAGGCCGGTTTGAACTTCCAGGTTTTGACCGTGCGAAGCGCATTTTCATCAAGACCCATTCCCAGGGGTTTAACAACTTGAGCATCCTGAACGTTTCCCTGAGCATCCACCACAATCCAAAGCACCACGGTCCCTTGGTATTTGGCCTTGCGGGCCTGTTCAGAGTAGGGAGGTTCAGGCTTATAGATGGGAATCGGAGCGCTGACGTTTCCGCCCACGCTATAAGCGCCGCCACCGGTTCCTGCGCCCTCGCCCGGACCGAGTCCGCCCCCTTTGCCCGAGCCAATTCCTGTACCCTGCCCAGAGCCAATGCCTCCGCCGTAGCCTGGCCCGGCGGACGGCGGTGCGGGAACACCCTGCAAGGGGTCACCCCATTGTGCGTTTGCAGCCATCTGCGGCAGTTTCAGTTGGGGAGGTCCAAGTAATGTGGGCTGGACCGGCAACTTGGGTTTCAACTCGGGCATTTTCACCACGGGAGGCGCAAGTTGTATCTTGGCAAACTCGGGAGCCTTGCCCTTTGACGCCGGCGCGGGAGTCCGATCGCCGCCGCCACCACCGCCCCCAGCCTTATTGGCCGAGGCGGGAAGCTGTGGCAAGTAGGGCGAGATATCGACAATCTGCGTCGTAGCCGGTTTCACGGGGTTGAGCATCCGGCTGATGTAATAAGGCAACACCAGAGCCAGGATCACAACCGCATGGACTAAGAAGGAATTGATCCAGGAAGCCGACTCCTGCTTGTATTCCTGCCAGATGTCCGGCGGGTACTCGCGCTTCTTGAAGCTGAAAACACCAATGGCTTCCCCAACCAGGTATCCTGCGATAAGTCCAAGGATGATCTTTGAAGGGCCGCCGAGCGCCCAGGCCGCGCCTGCTCCAATGATGGCAACGGCGCCTCCGCACAGAGCCCGTTTCTTTTCTTGCGCACGGTTGAAAATTCCAATGGGCTCAGTGGGTTTCTCAAAAAGCGTTTTGATCTGGCTGCGAAAATCCCGATACCAGGGCCGCATTTCGGTAACGGGGAGAGCGACCTCGCCATGGTAGTACTTGGAGTTGACGGTTGCTCTTGAGGCGCGCCGCCATTCCCTGAAGCCATCCCGCAACGACGCCAGGAGCCCCGGGGGCTCAGTCAGCGTAAACAGATACTCTGGTTTTCCGGACGGTGAAGGTCCGGCCGCCGTTGGACGGCTGCCAGAACTGACTTGCGTTTCAGTAGTTGGCATTAATAACCTGTTGCAGACTCCCTGTCCCAATATACTTCGGGTGTTCTCCTACCATACGATGTGTCCACCACGCCCGGAGTTGTACCCCGAAAGGCGACACAAACTTCCATTTTCATTATCTTACCACAATGCTCGCCGCGAAAGCCGCATCGCCGTTGCAATTGCCGATGCGTTCTTTCAAGGAACCTCTTTTCCGGACGCTTCGGGCGGGATCCTGCTTTCCGGTTGCTATGGCAATTCGGGTGTTATTTCGGTGGCGCATCCGTCAGCCGGGACTATGCTAACATGCATAATGGTTCTTGCTTGAGAACGTCAACGACAACGCCCCATGACGACCAAAAATGCCGCAGCCCGGATGAAAAACTTTGCCCTCAATCGTCAGGCGGGGCATTTTTATACTTTTCTGGATAAATTCGAAGCAGGCATCGAACTGAAGGGTACGGAAGTTAAGTCCATCCGGGAAGGGAAAGTCAATCTAAAGGACAGTTACGCGCTGGTGAAGGCGGGGCAAATTTGGCTTATCAATTGCCACGTGAGCACCTATAGTTCGGGCAGTTACCTCAATCACGACCCATTGCGAGATCGTCGCCTGCTTCTCCATCGGCAGGAAATCGACAAGCTCATGTCACGAACCCAGGAAAAAGGGTTGACCCTGGTTCCCATCCGGCTCTATATGAAAGCCAACCGGATCAAATGCGAGATTGCTCTGGCCAAAGGCAAAAAAGTCTACGATCACCGTGAAACTGAAAGGCGTCGTACAATTACACGCGAGACGGAACAGGCCATCCGCGATCATCGGCAGCGGTCCGGCTGACCGGGTCGCCCGCCACGATTGCTCGATGGGCTGATGAAGGAATAACGCCACTCAAAGCTGGCGATCATCCAAGAAATCAGCGCGGACACCATATCCCATGAGACTACAGGAAGGAGTTATAGCGCATTGAAAATCGAGTTGCAGCATGAACCCGTTGAAAAGTTATCCCTGCCGGCGCTTGCCGTTTACAGTTTTGAAGAGGATCCCTCATCGAGCGGAACAGCCCGGCGTCTTCCATCCAAAGTCCAAAAGCTGCTGGAGGATCTCAAAGCGTGCGGTGAATTGACCGGAAAGGCGTACGAATGCACCCTGGTCCACCAACCGGTGGGAATGGCAGTTCAAAAACTGCTGGTCGTGGGAGCCGGGAAGAAGGAAAAATTCAAGCCTTTCCATCTCGGGCGCCTGGCCGGCGCTGCGGTCCGGTTCCTGCGCGCTCGGGCTGTTCACGAGATGGCGTGGATTGTCGGGGAAAAGGATGGAACCAAGGGGATTCAAACGGTAACCGAGGGCGCAGTTCTCGCTGATTACGATGCGGACCGGTATCGGACCGAGCAGAGAGCTGACCGGCGGGTCGATTTGTTTGCGCTTGTGTGCGATAAGACGCCCGGGTCCGAAGCTTGGGCAGCGGCCATCGCGCAAGGACAAGCGATCGCCGAGGCCACAAACTTTACTCGCGATCTTGTGAATGAACCCGCCAATCAAATGACGCCGACTCTGCTGGCCCGGCATGCGCGGGAGATGGCTGAGCGTACGGGGCTTGGCTATCAAGAGCTTGGGACTGAGGAGATTCGCGCTTTGAAGATGGGAGCCTTGTGGGCTGTGGCCCAGGGAAGCGATGAGCCGCCGCGGTTGATGGTGCTCCGGTACACTCCCGAGGAAGCTCCGGAAGCTCCGGTCATCGGCTTGGTCGGCAAAGGAATTACGTTCGACTCCGGCGGCATCTCGATCAAGCCCAGCCAGGATATGCATGAAATGAAAACCGACATGGCGGGCGGAGCAACAATGCTGGGCGTCATGCAGGCGATTGCCCAGCTTAAGCCTCGCGTCCGCGTGATCGCCGTCGTTCCGTCAACCGAAAACATGGTCAGCGGCAAGGCCTACCGGCCAGGAGACGTGATCACTTCCATGTCCGGAAAGACGATTGAGGTGTTAAACACCGATGCGGAAGGGCGCCTGGCGCTTGCCGACGGGCTTGCTTACGCAAAGCAACTTGGTTGCACGGTGCTGATTGACGCGGCAACCCTGACGGGGGCGGTCATGGTGGCTTTAGGCAATATCACCACGGGAGTCTTTGGCTCGGATCAGGAATGGGTGAACCGCGTGATTTCGAGTGGGATTGAAACGGGTGAAAGGATGTGGCAACTGCCCGTCGATGACGACTACCGCGAGCTTTACAAAAGTTCCATCGCCGACCTCGCAAACACCGGTGGACGATACGGCGGCGCGATCACGGCGGCGATGTTCGTGGGAGATTTTGCCGGGGATACGCCCTGGGTTCACATGGATATTGCCGGAACACGGTGGTCCAATGAGGAAAAGCCTTATTTGGCCAAGGGTCCCACGGGCGTTCCGGTGCGGACGCTGGTCCACTTGCTGATGGACTTTGCGAAGTAAGTTGGCACCGAGCATGAAGCTGGCCGATATTTCATGGCGGGACCGCTTGCAACTGCTGAATGGCGTCCTATTCTGCCTGGTGGGAATTCTGATGATGGGCCGCTATTTGAGCGGCCAATTTCCAGCCCTACTGGCCATCCTGGGCGCCCTCTTCCTTGCTTTTGGCGGCTAACGTGTGGTTTTGGCCAGAAAGGAGTTGCGCAAGTTTGGCGATCGGCGCTTATAGCGGCTTGGTGCTTCATCCCCTGAGAACGCTGCTTGCCGTTTTGTTTGCGGCAATGATGGCGGCGCTGATCCTCTGGATGTTTCGGGTGCCGGCGCGGGTAACGATCGAGGTCGCGCACGCGCGGCGAAGCGTCAGAGGGATCGCTCGGATTCTGGTTCCGACGCGCGGAACCGAGCACGCCGAACGCGCCACCGAACTTGCCTGCAGGTTGGGCCAGGAACACAAATCCCAAATCATTATCATTTATGTTGTGGAGGTTCCGCTGACTCTTTTACTCGGCGCTCGAATGCCAAAGGAAGAGCACCGTGCGGAGGATCCCGTCCGGCGCAGCGCGGAGATTGTAAAGGTCCACAACTTGGAGGCCATCACGCACATCGACCGCGACCGCGACGCAGGGCGTGGGATTCTTCGCGCTGCCAGCGATCTTGACGCCGATCTGGTGGTGATCGGCATGGACCCTGAGCGGAGCCATTTTCCCGATCCGCTGTGCCGTACCATTGAAACCTTGCTGCGGCGCGGAAATCTGGAAGTCATTGTCGACAATCATCCAGCCTCCGAGGCCGCCTGAGATCGCAGCAAGGAAGCCGGAGCGTCACAGGAATAATGGAATGAAGATTATCGTGATCGGTTAGGGGCGCGTAGGCTTGCGGTTTGTTGAGAAAGTGGACGCCTCGGTCTATCAACTTGTGGTGATTGATAAGGAGCGGCCCGTCATCGAACGCGCTGACCACCCGCGCGGGGAATCCTGCTGGGAATGTAACCGCCGCAAGAAAATCAGCCCGCGCGGCGCGGCAAGGAATTTGGCGATTCCGGTCTGACGCGTTCACCGCTTCGGTCCGCTTAATCGTATTACCAGGAGAGCCATGAGCCAGCACTTTATCGATGATGACAACCGGCAAGGCGCCCGGCAGCCGGAGCGTTTCAATCCCGACCGAGCATCGCGCCTTGACGATCCCGCACGGTTCGAATACCTTCCTCCAGCGGAAGTGGCCGGAATGCTGGATGCTCCCGCCAACAGCAAAATACTCGACTTCGGAACAGGGACGGGAACCTATGCCATCGAGCTGGCGCGGCTTCGCCCGGATGTCGAAGTGATCGCTCTCGACGAGCAGCCTGCCATGCTCGAACGGCTGCAAGCAAAGCCGGCGGCAGCGTCGCTTCCCAACTTGAAACCGGTCCTGGCCTCAGAAATCTCCGGCGTCAATGGGCAGGTTGACCGCGTGCTGGCGCTGAACGTTTTGCACGAACTTGGCGATGAGGCGCTACAGAGTCTTCGTGCTTTGCTCAAGCCAGGCGGCGCGGCGCTTTTTATCGACTGGAATGCTGAAGTTGACCGTCCCGCCGGCCCGCCGCGCGATCACGTCTACTCGCCCGCCGAAGCCCGCGCACGCCTTGAACAAGTGGGATTTACGATCGAGTTGGAAAGACTGTTCCCCTACCACTACGCCCTCCGCGTCCATGCCTCCTAGGGAGGATCGATCACAATTTTCCCGTTGATTTCGGGGCTGCCTGGCGCTCCAAACTTACATCCGTTCGGGGACTTCGATGCCCAGGAGATCGAGCGTCTGGGTAAGCGTGCGCTCGACGATGTGGACGAGATAAAGCAGAAAGCTCCGGCGGCCGGAATCAGGTTCACTCAAGATGTGGAAACGATGGTAAAAGTTATTGAAAGCCTGCGCAAGGCGGAAAGCGTATTTGGAGAAGGCGGCGGGTTCGGTGGTAGAAATCGCCTGGTCGGCCACCATTTCAAGTTGTGCGGCAAGCACTGCCATCTCCCAGAAAGCGGTTCCATCCGTCCCGGCAAAAAAGTCCGCAATCTGGGAAAGGTTGACCCCTTGGGCCAGGGATTCATTCTTAAAGGCAGGGTTTGCTTCGCCATATTTACGGAAGATGTTGCGCGCTCTCACCACCGTGTACTGAAGGTAAGGCCCGGTCTCGCCTTCAAACGCCAGCGCCTCCTTGAAGTCAAACGTAATGATTACATGGCAGGAAAATTTGAGAAGAAAATAGCGCAGCGCTCCCACCGCAATCATGCGGGAGTAAGCGGTTTGCTCACCGGCATCTGTCGTCATCGCCCGCGCGAGCACTTCTTCGCGAGCCTTTTTCGAGAGCATGTCGCTCAGCTCATCCGCCTTCAGCCCCAGGCCTTTGCGGCCTGAAACCTCCACGTAACTGCGATCGAAGGCTTCAGGACTCAATTCAAAACCCATTTCACGCGCGCAAGCCGGTGAAAGCCCCACCACCTCGTAGGCAAAGTGATGAAGATTTTCCGCTTCTTTGTGGAAACCCAGGGCGCGAAAGGCCGCGGCCACAATGTTCTGGAGATAGGCCTGGCGTGAGTCAATCACCGCGTAAGCCGCCGTAGCCCGGCCGAATTCCGGCGCGCCGGAAACGCTTTCCGTGCTGGTGTGCCAAACCTCGTGGGCGTCGGGATAACGGTAAAATGGCGCATACAAAAAGTCTTTTCCCAACAGGGCGAACTTCCACATGTGGTAGGCAATATCTTTTCCAACGTAAGTGACGGTGCCGTTCGAGCGCACGATAATCTTGACGTCATCTGCGCCAGATTCCCTTTCGGCTGGTCCGGCGCCGGGCGTTCCGAGGTCCATCACCCAGCATCCCGCGTTCTTCCCGGTCGTTTCGTAACGAATGGCGCCGATCTGCCTCATTCGCTCGAATGCTGACTTCCAGAAGTCAAGCCGTAAGATTTCGCTTTCCTCGACAAGAAGATCGTACCGAACGTTGATCCGGCGCATTGTCTCAAGGTGCAACCGAACGATGGCAGTTGAAATCAGCTTTGCCATCCGGGCAGTCTCGTCGTGGCCTTCCTCGATGGCCTTCAAGGTTTCGGCTCGAAGGGCCATCCCGTTTTCACTTTCCTGGTAGAAGCTCGATACGCGCGCGTACAAATCCCAGCAATAGTAATCAAAGCGAGTGCCGGCGTCGTTGATGAGCCGCTTGACGTCTTCGAGGTTTTTTTTCTCCAAATAACGGAAACCCACCACCACGTCAGCCACCTGCACGCCGGTGTTGTCAATATAGTTCTCGATTTCAACCCGGTGGCCTCGAAAGCGGAGCAGACGAACAAAGGTGTCGCCCAATACGGCGTTGCGAAGGTGACCGATGTGGGCGGCCTTGTTCGGATTGATGCTGGTGTGATCA
>JAJYHU010000122.1 GCA_021784615.1 Acidobacteriota bacterium
CGCACGCTGAAATTCGCGCCTCGAAATTAGACCCAGACCGTTACACCCTCCCGCGCCCGCACCTGACAGCCCTCCTGAGCGCCTTTGCCCAGCCTTCTCCAACCAAAACTTCCGAAACGGCTGGCGCTGCCGGCAGCCTGTTTTCGATTCGCCGGCGGTGTGCTAGAATCCGTTGCGCGCGGCACAGAACCGGCGCCGACACCAGCTAATCTTTGATGTGGCGGGCGGACAGGACGGAAACCATGCGGTCTAAAATTTCTTTCAGTGTGTTGGTCAGCGTTACGGCTATTCTTTTTGCATCTTTCATCAAGCCGCCAAGGTTGCGGGGCCAGTCCTCGCCGGAAAGCCGCGTCGAGATCTCGATTCAAGCGAACCGGACGGAAATCGGCGAGGGCCAGAACGTGGTTGTTTCCGCGATGGCGCTCCGGCGGGGGGATCGCAAGCCGGCGGCGGGCATTGATCTGTTCGCCAAGGTGAACGGCAAAGAGTGGGGAGCGAAATACCGGACGCTCAAATCCGGAGTGGCTCACCTGCTGCTGCCGTTGCCGGAGGTGGGTAACAACTCCATCGTTGTGACCGACGGAACCGATGCGTCCGCTCCCGTCACTGTTCACGTCCACGCGCGGCATTTCAACATTATTACCGACCCGAACCATCTGCTCATCATGGAGTACGAGATCTGGTTCGGGCCCGGCTACGCGCAGTGGGGCAAAGAGGAAGCAGTTCCGCTTTTGGGCCTTTACAGTTCGCTTGACCCGCGGGTGTTGCGGCAACAGAATTTGTGGTTTGACGAGATCGGCATCAATGCCGTGGAGCTCGATTGGACCAACAACCTGACCGCGCCCTTCCCGGACGCGCCTGCTCGCGAATGCATCCAGGCGACCAACGCGCTGCTCCGCACCTACGCCCAGATGGCCCAGCATCCCAAGTTTGTTTTCATGTTGGGGCCTGAGCATAATCACTGGTCCAGCCGCAAGGATCGGTACACGGGTCCGTGGTACAATGCTCAGCTCAATTACCTTTACCAGCATTACATCCACAACAAAAAATATCGCGACTGGTATTTGACCTATGAAGGGAAACCTTTGCTTCTTCTCTATCTGACAGGGCCCACCAGCTCCGAACCGCCGGCCATAAAGGACAACCGCTTCACCATCCGCTATGTCACCGCCTGGCTTCAGACCACACACGGCGAAAGATACGGCGCGTGGTCCTGGTACGACCAGCAAGCAACGCCCACTCTTCACAACGGCAAAGTGGAGGCTCTCACGGTTACCAATGGATATCCTGCCATTCACCCGCCCGCGAAAGGGCTCAACAACTGGCTGGCCGCCGACGCCGGAGGCAAGAATTATGGGGAAACGTATCGCACCCAATGGCAGGTTGCTATGAAAGCCCAGCCGAAATTCCTCTTCATCAACCAGTGGAACGAGTTTGAGCCGCCCGACCAGTACAACGTCAACTTGAGCAACGATATGGAACCCACCCTGATGACCGAGCGCGGCGACCCGCGTCCGAGCGGCTGGGGCTTCTACTATATGGACCTCACCCGCGATATGATCCGCGCCTATCATCGCGCCATCGCCGGGAAGCAGCCCTAGCGTAGTTTCCTGTAATGGAGTGGACGATGTAGCGCCGCCGTCCAGGCGGCATTTGCAGGCAGGATGCCGGCGTTACGGACGTGCCGATTGTCCGGTTATTTCGCGGACGATACACCTAGCTCCCGCCGGGTGAGGGGTTTCTGTAGCGCGTCTTCAGATCCGCGGCCTTTGCTGATCCATTGCTCGCGGACTGTCCTTTCAGTTGTCCGGCACGGGAAACTGGTCACCGGTATCGCTGATCCACTGTTTCAGCCGCGCAATCAGCTTCTGGCGTTCGGTGCGATATTGGTTATAGTGCGCCAGGTTGGCCAGTTCGTAAGGATCATCGTTCAGGTTGAACATCAGCCAGGAAGTGTTCGGCAGGCAGGCATATTTCCAGCCGTCCCGGGTGACGATGCCGCGCCAGGGCAGATCGATGCAGTCTCCATAGATTCGCGAGCTGACCTTTGTGACTCTTTCGACCAGTGTGTTGACAGGCTCGATGGGACCAAAGTAGCCTGGCGGAACAACCTGTTCCAGATAGGCGGAGTCCGGCTCGCTTACCTGGGGGCGGCTCGCCAGGCGGTAGTGCGAATAGTCCGTGCCCTCCATCCATGAGGGCTTCGGGATGCCGCACAGCCCGAGCGTGGTGGGAGCAATGTCCACGCTGCTGAAGGGAATCGCGGGGCGCCCGCTGCGGTTGCCGTCATAATAGGGAACGCCGCCGCTTATGATCATCGGAATGCGGATGGATTCCTCCATCGGCGTAGTCTTCTCGAAATGCCCGTGCGAGCCCATCATGTCGCCGTGGTCGGCAAAGTGGAAGATGTAGGTGTTGAACTCAAAGCCGGTCTCGTGCAAGGTCTTCCGGAGGCGCCCCAGGTTCCAGTCCAGATTTTCAATCTGGGCGTAATAGCCGGCAAGCTCCCGCCGCGTCTGCTTTTCAATCGGCCCGATGGGCGGAACGTTTTCCCGCAGCTTGAGCTGCCCGCCGTTGTAGTGGCTCATGAATTCCGCCGGCGCCACGTGAGGATTGTGCGGCGGCTCGACGGAACACACGGCAAAGAAGGGCTTCGCCTTGCCGGCTTTCGCCTCTTCGCCGCGCTCCTTCAGGTATTTGATCAGCAGATTGGTCAACTCATCGGTTTCGTATCCCGGCAGCCGGTAGAGGAACGCATCCTTCCCGGAGCCGCCGTGCACCCAGCAATCCCACTGGCTGTTGTTGTTCTCGTAGCCGATCCATTCGTCGAATCCGCCGCGCCGGTCGGGAGGAACAATGTGCATGGCGGGGCGGCCGTTCTGTTCTTTGAATCCATCCACGTGCCACTTTCCAAAGTAGGCGGTCTGATAACCCGCCTCGTGGAATGGCTGGGCGATCGTCGGCTGGCCCGTCGGCAAGCGGTACTGATGTCCGGGAACCGCGTGGTGCGGGTAACGGCCGGTCAGCATGGAGCCCCGGAAGGGCGAGCAGAGCGGAAAGCAGGAAACCGCGTGATCAAAGTTCACTCCCGTGCGCGAGAGGATGTCAATGTTCGGCGTGTGAACGTTCGGGTCGCCGTTGCAGCTGATTGCGAAGGAACGGAACTGGTCGCCGAGGAACCAGATCACGTTCGGCTGTGTGCTGTTTGCTGCATCCGGTTCGCCGGGCATGTCCGCGCCTTCGCCCGCCCCCCGCGCCAGCGCCGCAGCCCCTACCGCTCCGAGAGAATTCTGAATAAAGCTTCTGCGATCCATAAGGTCCTCCTTGAAAAGATAATTGCTGATTCTCACTGCGCGGACTTATGCGCGCAACGGGTAGCGAAGAGGTACGCGTTTTTTGAGTTCCTCTGCGGCTTTTTGTCCCGCGTTAAACACCGCAGAGGAGGCCAACCGCGCCCTTCATGGGTCCGCCAGATGTCGGCACGTAGAACTCAACTTGCCGGCCTCGCTTCACCGAGCCTTTACCTCAGCAGTTGCTGGCGCAACGTTATGCACGAACTTCAAGACAGCAGCCGGCTGTCTGGAGATCAGCGCCGGTCCCTGCTGCGGAGTGCTCACCAAAACCGAGAATTCGATCGAATAAACCTCGCCCGGATAAGAGGTGAGGCCCTGTGCCGCTACATTGGTTTTGCCCAGCGGCAGACGGTCGGAAACGCCAGCCTTGGGGAAAGTGCCGTAGCCTTCAGACAGTCCCAAACCTGTGGTGTAAAAGATCCCAAGGTTATCGGCGGTATCAATGTTAGCGATCCACCCTTTTGATTTCATGCTCTTTTGCGGCCATGTGGGCGATCCGGTTACCAGTTTCACCGGCCACTTGGGATTCTTCTCCTTTCGGAGAGCAGAGCCGGACGGCCCATACGGCGAGACCAGCGGATACATAAATGCATCGGTACGGTCCGAATAGAGCGTGGGCACTTCGGTGTTCATGATATAGGTTTTGGGCTCGTGATTATGAAAAGTGTAATGAAAACGGGCGACGCCCTTCGAGCTGATTCGGACATCCTCCACATAAACCCATCGGGTCGGATTGCCGGTGTCATAATCCCAGGGCTTGATGACCGCATGGAAATGATTTCGGCTGGCCTTCCATCGGACGACTGGGCTGCCCTTTTCAGGGAAAATGACCCCTTTCGGATGCTGGTAAAAACCCTGATACCCCTCCGCTCCAGCCTGCGTAGGGTTGATCATCAACGCCCGACGACCGTTTATTTTCAACATCAGGAATTGATCCACCTGCAGTTCACGGCCTACATCGTTGGTATCTACAATGTTCAGGCCATGGGCCACATTTTTGTTGGCCACTCCAACCACCACCGCGCCCCAGGCCACGTTGAAGGTGACGGAGAGACCGCCATTTGAAATGGTGACGTTCTTATCGGTGGGCGGCGGCGGGAATTGTTTGTTGTAAGCTTCCGCCTTTACCCCGAATCCAATAAAAAGCACAACCACAAGATAGGACCATATCCTGAGTGGTTGTCTACGATAATGACAAATTGACATGTTTTTTCCCTCACCTTTCCTCTGCAAGACTTTCCGGGCGGCAGCTAACGCGGATTTTCAGCCCGCGCCTCTTGATTTTGCTCGCGCCCTTAAATCATACGCCAACGCAATAAAGCAGATCTCTCGTTTCATTCGGGATGACGCCGCAACGGGCATGTGGCGGGATAAACCCTCCGCTACTTTTTCAAGCCGTCACCGCAGGATCAGCAACCAGCCTTCCGCCGGATCGACGGGGATTTTCTCTTCCGGGGAGAACGTCTTCGCTTCCTGGAAGCCGGGGATGGCGGGAGCCGTCAGCCTGGCGGTTTTTGCCTGCTGCCCCAGAGCCTCCCAATCGATCTCCAGTAAGACAGAAACCGGGTCTTTGGACCAGCTGGCCACGGAGATGAGCGCGCTGTCCTTCTTTTTATACACGGTAGCGAGCACGTCTTTGCGGCCTGTCCTG
>JAJYHU010000348.1 GCA_021784615.1 Acidobacteriota bacterium
TTCCCTTCAAGCGTACCATTCTTTTCCCGAAAGTTACCGCCCTTGTAATTGAACCCCGCTTTTTACGCCCGTGTTCCGGCGTCGTCACCCACGCTATCGGCAGCCGAAACCCCGGCTTGCCGAAGGTACGAAAAAAAACGGCCCCACCGGAAAAACCCGCGCGGAAAGTGGTATAAACAACTCAGGCCACTCAAGTGATGTAAGCACCGTCACCTCGGGTGGCGCAAAAACTCGGGTTGTCACAGGCCCGACTACTGTGTCGCGCATTGTCATATTCGGACTGAAACGTCTTTTCCAAATGCTGAAGATTGAAACCTCGTAGTTCCGGCCGTGCCGCCCGCGGGCCGCGCAGGGTAGCCCTGTGCGCCATCAGGATGGCATGGACGAACTTGAGGCGATGGGAGAAAAGTGAAAAGACTAAACCATAGAGCAAACGGAGACGGCAAAGCCCGGCGCTACAAAACCAAAATGAATCACTACCGAACAACGTTGATGTGTCTCTTCTCAAAGCAGAGTCCTTTATAATGTTCTGCTGGCGCCTTGCTTTACGGGGGCTGGCAGGAATGACAAAGTCCAATGACTTTGCAACCTTTCAACCCTTTGAGGTGCTTCATGGCGGCTGACTCGATTAATCGGCGGAAATTTCTGGGGGTGGCGGGACTGGGCGCGCTGCTTGCCGGAACCGCCGCAAATTCCACACAGGCTTCGGGGCAGATTCCGGCGCCGGAATGCTGCACCGAGGCCCCGCAAGGAATGGATACACTTATGGGACAAACGAACCTCATCCGGCTTATGACGCTGGACCCCGCTCACTTTCATGCCGCCCTGGTGCAGAAGAAGATGCTGCCGGAGATATCCAAACGCGTTGCCGTTTACGCTCCGTTAGAGCCGGATCTGCTGGCGCATCTGCGGCTGATCGAGGGATTCAACACGCGGCCGGTCAATCCCACAAGCTGGGAGCTGGACATTCACTGCAGCCTCCGGCCGCTTGAAGAGATGATCGCCGCGCGGCCCGGCAATGTGGTGGTGCTGGCAGGACACAACCGCACGAAAATCGAAAAGATCAGGGCCTCGGTAGACGCAGGGTTGAATGTGCTCTCGGACAAACCCTGGATTATCCGGGCTGAAGATTTCCCGCTGCTCGAATCCGTTTTTTCCGTGGCCAGCCGGAAGGGGCTGGTGGCGTATGACATGATGACGGAACGTTATGAGATCACCACCATCATTCAACGGGAACTCGTGAATGACCCGGCCGTGTTTGGCGCGCCGATTCCCGCTGACCGCGAACATCCGGCGGTCTTCATGGAGAGCACCCATCATATTCTCAAAACCGTCGCGGGAAACCCGTACCTGCGGCCTCCGTACTTCTTTGACATTCTGGACCAGGGCGAAGGGCTCGCCGACGTGGGCACGCACCTGGTGGACCTAGCGCAGTGGACGCTCTATCCCAACCAGGCGATCAATTACCGGCGCGACATCCAGGTTGAGGCAGCCAGGCGCTGGGCAACGCCCATCACTCTTGATCAGTACCGCCAGGTCACGGACACCAAGAGTTTCCCCGGCGGGCTTGCGCCTTACATCCACGGCGGCCGATTCAACTATTACTGTAACAACCAGGTGGATTACAAAATTCGGGGCGCCCAGGTGCGCCTCAGGCTGCTGTGGAAATGGGAATCTCCGGCGGGCGTGGATTTCCATCACGCCATTTACCGTGGAACAAATTCCAGCGTTGAGGTGCGCCAGACGGACCAAACGAGTTACCGGCGGGAACTGTTTGTGGCCGCGGCAAGCGCGGAGCGCCGAGCGACCATTGCGGCGGCGGTGCGCGCAAAGGTGGCTCGCCTTCAGGACACTTATCCGGATATCGGCGTTGAGCCCTCAGGCCATGAGCTGCGCATCACCATTCCGGACCGTTACCGCGTGGGCCACGAGGCGCATTTTGCCCAAGTTGTAGAGAAGTTCGTGGACTACTTGAAATCACCGAAATCCATGCCCGCATGGGAACAGCCTAATATGCTGGCAAAATACTATGTGACCACGACGGCTGCCGAAGTTGGCCATTCGAGTTAAACCCGATCAAACGATTGCGATAGCGGTCCGTCAGGCTGGCGCGGCCGCAATTGGTGTAGCTTTGCGCCCGTTCATAAATTTCCAGGCTGCTGGTAAGGACGGTTCCCGTCCACGCCCGGCGTGAGCTCCCAGACAAAAGTCCTGACCCCCGCCGCCCAGTTGTATACGAGGCCGCGCGGGATGTATTTGACCTGCACGGACTCATCCGATCCCGTCCAGGTCGGAATTAATCCCAAACCCGTTGACGATCTGCGACGAACGCTTGGGAGGCACATGATCGGGAACTGTTGTTTGGCCACTGCCCAAAACCGCACAAGGAATGAGCAGGGCAAAGGCCGCAACGGCCACTACGAAAATCTTAAACCTGCAACGTACGAAGAAGTGCTTTAATCATGATGGGATTTCCCTCTTATCGGCTTCGGAACTCCAAGCCCGCCCCGGCGGACCTTAGAACACCGGAAGCGCCGGCGCTCTGGAATGCCTTGCCTCATCATCTTGACGCTGGCGGGTTCCGATGACCCCATCGAAATAGAGGACGGTGAGGAGAGAACCAGCCGCAGTGCCCCGCCGGCGAACAATTTCAGCCTTTGCTAAATCCTGCTGCACGGCAAAACCCAGGTCCTTCTGGCGTGCGTGTGCACCCCTCATCGGGGCTTACGCCGAACCGAACATCCGGGCGGATGATCTCGGCGGAGGAACCGGACTTTAACGCCACTCAAACAAACGGCGTCTCATTGCGATTCGGGAACGCGCCCAATATCATAAAAGGGGGGGAGGCTTAGGCGCAGCGAGGTCTCGATTTCCCAGTGTTCAAAATCTTCAAGACGCTCATGCAAGCTAACCTGAATGTGTTCGGAAATGGCGCGCATGGCGCGCTCCGGGTCTTGCGCCGCGATGGCGCAGGCCACTTCGGTGTGCGAGCGATGAATGGACTCCAGCAGTGGCGTTCCGTGCCCCTGCCGGCGCATCGCAAAGATCCGAATCATCAAACGCGTTTCATTCACGACTTTCAGGATACGGTCGTTGGCAGCCATCCTCATCAGCACCGTGTGGAAACCAAGGTCACTGGCCAAAAACCGCCGCATCTGCTCATCGTCTAGTTCCGACTTGCCCGAGTGCTCTAACTCTTCTTTCAGTTTCAAAATGGCTCCGCAACCAGCATATCGGGAACGCAGCCGTGTTGTGGGCGCTGGCTATCCTTGCAACGCTCGTAGTCGCCTGGAAGGTTACGACCTGGTGGAACCGGACGGACAAGGCAATGGTTCAAAGCGCCTACCTTTTTCTGGTGTGGTCAATCCTGATTTTGACGTATCTGATGATCTTTGTTAATCATACTTTGCTGCACCCGTCCGCTCAGGGTATGGCAGAAGCCGGCGGATGGTGGACGTACACGGCGAGGGGATGGGGCGCTGACAGTGTCGTCGAGGTGTTTCTTACAATTGCCGCCGTTCTACTCACGTGGATCGTTTATCGAGTCTCAACCCTTCAAGGTTCCTCGGAGGGCGTCGCATCCAGGCGGACGAGCTAAACCCACATTTACTTTTTGCGAAGGCTGCAGAAACCCTTTGAACGCTTCCAACATCAATAACGATGCGGGGCTGAGCATGATGAGGGAGGTTTGGGGCGTGAACCGAATGGATGAGAGCCAAAAACAGCCTTTTCAATTGTCGTTCAACCGGTTTTTGTGGGTCCGCTTTCAAGGATCGGAGGTGGCTTCCAACGGCGGATTGATTTTTGTGCGGGAACTGGATGAACGCCTGGGATTCGGGGAACTCATCGACGAGCACCTGACCGATTGGGAGCCAACAATAAGCGGTTTTCTATTGCGGACCTGCTGCGGCAGTTGGTGTACAGCCGCCTGGAGAAAAATTGTGCTCGCCTGCACCCAAGTGGATATATCCTTTCAATTGTGGGAAGGCCAAAACGTTAATTCCGGTTAAGAAAACGATTCCGATACCCACCAGGAAGGGAGAGTTTTCTGAAAAAGCCGGCTTTGGATGCCGGGGCGCCAGGCTTTCGGGACCCGGAAAAGGGCGGTTGGGAGCCGCTGGGACCACCTCGGTGAAAATCCTGCTCGGAGAATTCGACAGTCGGCAAACGGCTGTATACTTGCAACCGCCGGGAAGCGAACAAACAATTCCGGTTAGGAGGAGGCAGGTATGACCAAAGTCCTTATCGTGTTTTACAGCATGTACGGCCACATTCACCAGATGGCAGAGGCAGTCGCTGCGGGCGTACGCGAAGTGCCCGGTTGCGAACCGATCATCAAGAGGGTTCCAGAGACCCTGTCAGAGGAAGTTCTCAGGAAGATGGGAGCTCTTGAGGCTCAGAAGAGCATGGCTCAAATTCCCGTAACTCAAGTGGACGACCTTGCAGATGCCGATGCAATCATCTTTGGCACGCCAACCCGTTTCGGGAACATGTGCGGCCAGATGCGGCAATTCCTTGATTCGACCGGGCAACTCTGGGCAACGGGGGCGCTGGTCGGCAAGGTTGGCAGCGTATTCACGAGTTCCGCAACCCAGCATGGCGGCCAGGAATCGACAATTCTCACTTTTCACGCCACTCTGCTGCACCAGGGCATGGTTGTGGTTGGTCTGCCGTATGCATTTGCCGGACAAATAGGTATTGGGGAAATCACAGGGTGCAGTCCCTACGGCGCCTCGACAATTGCCGGGGCCAAAGGGGAGCGGATGCCGAGCCAAAACGAGTTGGCCGGTGCCCGTTTCCAGGGTGCTCATGTGGCGAAAATTGCTCAAAAACTCGCTTAACCTAACCATCCTTGCCAGACCTGTTCTAAGGGTCTCGGTCTTGGGATGAACGAACCACGGGCCGAGACAGCCTGCACACTACATATTTCTGTCTTCTGCCGCCGCGAGCGAGATCGGAAAAATCAGTGGAGGTTATCTGATATTAATAGACCTGCAATCTGC
>JAJYHU010000144.1 GCA_021784615.1 Acidobacteriota bacterium
ATAGTCCACCACTACCAGGAACGGCTGGCCCTCGTCAATCTTCTGGAAGCGGCCCGGAACGGCCGACAAGTTCCAAACACCCTCCTGGATGTTTTCCGCAGAAAATCCCAGGCCTAAGGCCGTCGCCGCGGCGGCCAGGATGTTCATCAAATTCACCCGGCCGAGCAGCGCCGATTCAATATGCATCTCCCCATGCGGCGTCGCGATCTTTGCCGACAAGCCTGACGCGCCCTGGGAAAATTGCTTGGCCCGAACCTCTGCACTCGACTCAATCCCATAGGTAATCTGCCGGGATTCCCGCAAGTCCAATAGCCGATGCCCCCAAGGGTCGTCGGTATTGATCACCGCCAGTTCGGGAGCCCGGGTGCCTTCCCCTTCAAAAAGCCGCCGTTTGGCCGCAAAGTAATGGTCAAAGTCCCCGTGATAATCCAGGTGGTCGCGGGTGAGATTGGTAAAGACCGCCGCTGAAAAATGCAGCCCCCACACCCGTTCCTGGGCAAGCGCGTGCGAAGAGACCTCCATCACCGCGGCTTTCGCCCCGCCCTCTACTAACTCATTGAAATATTCCACAAGGTCCAGCGATTCCGGCGTGGTGTTGAGGGCAGGAATGACGCGGCCGCCCACCCGGTGCTCAATGGTCCCAAACATCCCCGTCTGAAGGCCCGCCGCCTGGAGGATGCTGTTCAAAAGATAAGCTGTGGTGGTTTTTCCGTTCGTCCCCGTGATGCCGATCAGTTGCAGCTTGAGGTCGGGGTCATCGTAAAACTCTCTTGCAACCTCGGCAAGCGCCCGCCGGACCTTTCGAACCTGCACCCATCGTGCCCGAAGGCCTTCCGGCGCTTCCCGCTCGCTCGCGACAGCCACCGCTCCCCGCTCCAAGGCTTCCGCGATGAAGCGATGCCCGTCAGTTTTTTCGCCTTGGATGGCAAAGAAAACGCACCCGGGCTTTACCCGGCGGGAATCATACGCAAGCGAGGAGACCTCGGTTTCCTGGTCCGCCCCGATGTCGACAGGCGGGACTCGTTCGAGGAGCTCGCCTAATTTCATCTTTCACTCGCATTATAACATTGGCGCATTCCTCACAGGAATTGCGCCCCTCTACAACACCTTGACAACCAGCTCTTTAGCGCGCAAACCGCACCTCAACGCTCGAACCCGCCCGCACTCGCGTGCCTGCGGCCGGGTCTTGCGCAACCGCCAGGCCGGAGCCTGACATGTCCATTCCCAAACCCAGCGACTGGCACTCCTCGCTGACCCTTCGCGCGGAAAGTCCCGTAAAATCCGGAACCGTCTGCATGGGGCCGTCGTCCAACAGGACGGTTCCCTTGGAAACCGCGGTTGGCCATTCGGAAAAAGAAACCGGTTCAATGGGACGAGTGGCAACTCCATTGCGTTCAGCGTCTACTGGAAGGTTCTCCTCCGCGTCTCTCTCTTTACTCTGAGGAGACTTGGCGAGGTTGCGGGAAATGAGCTGAAGTGACCTGGAGGGGTTGTCTTGCGGAACGTTCAGATAACGCAGAGTTTGCTCTGCGATAGACTTGAACGCAGGAGCTGCCACTTGCGTCCCATAGATCGCTCCCACCGGAGTATCGATCACCACCAGAACGGTTATCGCCGGTTTTTCAATAGGAGCAATTCCTATAAAAGAAGCTACGTATTTCGAGTGCGAATAATGCCCGGTGGCATCAACTTTCTGGGCGGTGCCAGTCTTCCCGCCCGCCGAGTATCCATTCAATTGCGCGGGAATCCCGGTTCCGTGCTCAACCACCCCGGCCAGCATCTCTCTCATTTCAGCGGCCGTTTCGTCACTGACAACCCGCCGGTCAAGGCTCGTGGGCGTCACATCACGGTCCTGTCCGCGGAAAACTTCCTTCACAATGCGGGGCTTAATCAGCACTCCGCCGTTGGCGATGGAAGAATAAAGATCGACCATCTGCAACGGCGTAACCCCCACTCCTTGCCCGATGGCAAATTCGCCAATCGAAACCCCCGACCAATCCCGCGGGGGCATCAGGAGCCCCTCTTCTTCTCCCGGCAAGCTGATGCCGGTTTTTGAGCCAAAGCCAAACTCCCGGATGTGGTGGTAAAAGCGGTCCTCCCCCAGGCTCAGCGCCACCTTCACCGCCCCGACATCGCTCGAGTACATTAAAACCTGGGCCAAGGTCAGCGGTCCCTTGCGCTCATACGGAAGGATGTCGCGAACATCATGAATGATCCGCCCACCCAGCCTGATGGAACCCATCTGGCAATCAATCAGCTCGGTCGGTTTTGCCAGCCCGTCATTAAGGGCCGATGAAACCGTCACCGACTTGAACGTCGAGCCCGGTTCATAGATCCACCCGATGGCGCGGTTCATCCTGTCGATGGCCGGGAACTTTTCGTAATGGTTCGGGTCAAACGTCGGCTGGTTGGCCATCGCCAGAATTTCACCGTTGTTCGGGTTCTGCACGATCACCGTTCCGCCTGCCGCATGGAATTTCTCGACCGTCGCGGCCAGCGTCTTCTCGGCAATGTACTGGATGTCTTCATCGAGCGTCAGCACCACGTTCTCGCCAGGCTGGCCCTGCCACTCCGTCGCGCGGAAGGACTGGCGCCGCGCGTCAGTGCTGAGCAAAACTTTGCCCGGCTGGCCCTTGATCTGTTTGTTGAGTTCGTACTCCACGCCTCCCAGGCCGCTGTCGTCCATCCCCACGTAGCCCAGCACCTGCGCCGCCAGGTCGCCGTCCGGATAAAAGCGCTTGGTCTCCTTCTGGAAGTAAATCCCTTTTAGATCGAGCGCCCGCACCCGCGCCGTCTGATCAGAAGTGATTTTCCGCTTCACCCAGCAAAAGGTTCGGTAGGTCTTGAATCGCCCTTCCAGGTCCTTCGGGTCCAGGCCCAGAATCGGCGAGAGAAGCTCGGCCACCATGCCCGGGTCTGTGATTTCGGAAGGAACCGCGTAGACGGAATCGACCGCCAGACTCATCGCCAGCGGGTGCATGTTCCGGTCATAGATCGTGCCGCGCCTGGGAGCAATCTCAACCGTGCGCTGCTGCTGCCGGTCCGCCCGCTTCAGTAAGGAGACGTATTGAATGACTTGCAGGTTGTAGAGCTGGGAAACAATGATCAGGCTCCAGATCACCAGGAACACGCCCAGGATCAGGCTCCGCTTGGCCATGAGCGGCTTTGCGTCGAATGATAATTGAGTTCGCCTCGCGCGCGGTGCCATTTACCTCTCGCTAGGGAGTTTGATTGGCGCATTAAGGTTCCCCGCGAATTCCACTCCCGAGGGAGCGGAAAAAATCCCCGCTTGGTTGCCCACTTGGATGATCTGGTTCGGTTGGGGCGGGATCAGGCCCAGGTCCGTGCGCGCCAGCGTGTCAATCCGCTCGGGATCGGTCAACGACGCGCACTCCACTTTGAGCTTATGGTTCCACTCTTCCATGGAGGCTTGCTTCTGCCGGAGCTGCTGAATTCCGTAGCCGTAGCGAACACCCTCAAAGTGCTGCCAGGCAAAGACCATGATAAAAATAAAGGCCAGCGTGCCGAGACCCAGCAGGCCAAAACATTCGCGGCGCTTCCCTAAATCAACTTCACGATGCAGACGGGAATTGTCGATATGCTTTACGAAATAGATGTCGGGGTAGGAAGCGCGCCCGGTGGCCGGCTCGTTCCGGGGACGGCGCTTCGTGCCGGGCAAGGTTGCTGCTATTGCGGCCATAGGTCTGTTCTCCCGTTGGAGCGATGTCCGCTGGAGCGTCGCGGTCAAAGGCGCGGCGCTCCAAAATCGCCTTTGCTGCTCTGGATCTACAACCTTTCCGCGGCCCGCAGCTTGGCGCTGCGGGAGCGCGGGTTTTCGCGCATCTCTTCCGCCGCCGGACGCACCACGTGCTTGGTCAGGATGAGTGCCTGGCCGTTGCGCTTCCAACTGCGGAAAGATTCCTTCACGATCCGGTCTTCAAGCGAATGGAAACTGATGACGACGACTCGGGCGCCCGGCGCGAGAACCGCCAGAACCTTGTCCAGAAAACTTTGCAGATTCTCGAGTTCGCGATTGACCGCCAGCCGCAGCGCCATAAAGGTGCGCGTCGCCGGATGAATTTGGTGGAGGCCCGCCCGGGAGGGGATAGATCGCGTCACCACCTGCGCCAGTTGGGTGGTTAATCGAATCGGACGGGCCTTCACAATCGCTCGCGCTATGCGGCGCGAGTGGCGCTCTTCTCCAAACTTGAAAATCAAATCCGCCAGTTCCTGCTCCGGCGTCTCGTTCACAATCTCTTCGGCGGTTACGTCGCCCTCGCCCATGCGCATATCGAGCGGCCCCGGGCGGCTGAAGCTGAAGCCTCGTTCGGCTTCTTCCAGTTGCATCGAACTTAGCCCGAGGTCGGCCAGCGTCCCCGCACCGGGAGGAAGGAAGCTCTGGGCGTGCAGCGCGTCAATTTCGGCGAAATTGCCTTCCACCAGTTTCACCCTCTCCCCAAAACCTGCTAAACGCTCATGCGCGATGCGGAGCGCGTTCGGGTCGCGGTCAATCCCCAGAAGCCGGCCGCTGCCCTGCGCGAGCACTTTGAGAATCTGTTCCGAGTGCCCGCCTGCTCCCACCGTTGCGTCGATATAAGTTCCATCGGGCTCAACCTTTAAGAACTCCAGCGCCTCCCGGACCATCACCGGCCGGTGGCGTTCGAACTCGCTCATCTAAACGCCGTGCTCGCTCAACGCTTCAAAATCGTCGTCGGTCAAAGGCTCGCGCTCCATGTACTCCCGGAAGCGCTCCATGTTCCAGACCTCCAGGTGTTGCAGGTGGCCGATCACCGCGACCTCGCCTTTCATCTCCGCCGACTCCCGCAGGAGCGACGGAATCAGAATCCTGCCCTGCCCGTCCATCTGCACGGTTTGCCCCCAGTAATTGACCCGGTCGAGAAAACGCCTTTTGCGTTTATCCGTGGAAGGCATGCCGGCCAGCCGGCCCTCGATCTTTTCCCATTCCGCAAA
>JAJYHU010000111.1 GCA_021784615.1 Acidobacteriota bacterium
CCCGGATTTCAATACTTATTTACGGATAAGCTCTAAGATGCCGGACGTAGACGGCATCGAGCTCCAGGGCCGCTTTCGCGAAGTCAAGCCGGACTTGATTGTGATCATTATGACGGGGTATGCTTCGGTTGAAACCGCCGTCGCCGCGCTGAAGAATGGCGCCTACGATTACGTGGTCAAACCGTTTGACCCTGAAGAGATCGCGCACACGGTCCACAATGCCCTCGCTCACAAACAGGCTGAGCGTGAAAACGTCCGCTTGCGGGAGGCGGTGGCGGAGACGAACCGGCCGCAGGATCTGATCGGCCAAAGCGCCGCGATGAAGCGCGTATTTGACGCGATTGAAACCGTGGGCCCGACGGAAGCGACGGTCTTGATTGTGGGCGAGAGCGGCACCGGAAAGGAACTGGCGGCCCGGGCGATCCACGCCGCGAGCCCTCGCCGCTACAATCGGATGGTGGCGATCCATTGCGGAGCGCTGGCGGAAACCGTGCTGGAAAGCGAGTTGTTCGGCCATGAAAAAGGCGCCTTTACGGGCGCTCAATGCCGCAAAAAAGGAAGTTTCGAAGTGGCTGACGGCGGCACCGTGTTTCTCGATGAGATCGGCGACATCAGCCTGAAGACCCAGACGGACTTGCTGCGCGTGTTGCAGGAGCGGGAAATTACCCGCGTGGGCGGGAACCAGCCTATTCACGTCGACTTCCGCTGTGTGGCGGCGACCAACAAGCAGTTGGAAAAGATGATTGAGGAAGGCCTGTTCCGGCCCGATCTCTACTATCGCCTGAGTGTGTTCCGGATTGAACTGCCGCCGCTGCGCGCCCGCAAAGAGGATGTTCCTCCGCTCGTTAACCACTTTATCCGCAAGTTTTCATCTTCGATGAACAAGCAGGTTTTGGGCATTGCCCGCGACGCCATGGAACTGTTGCAGCAGTATGACTGGCCGGGCAACGTGCGGGAGCTTGAAAACGCCGTGGAGCGCGCCATGGTGCTGGCGCACAGATCCGAACTCCAGGAAGCCGACTTTACCATGAAACTGCCAACTTCCGGGGCGATTTGCCTGTCGCTTGAAGACGCCGAGCGGGCGCACATTCTGGAAGTGGTCAACATTTGCAGCGGCAACCAGACGCGGGCGGCGGAGCTTCTTGAGATTGACCGAGTGACCCTCCACAATAAGCTTAAGAAATATGGATGGAAAAAGTCGCTTGTTGAAAGCTCATGAGCCGGATTCAATTGTTGCCCATCGGCAAAGCAGACCTTTCTTCACTGGGCTTGCTGGGCGCAGCCCTGACGGCCGAGATTGGCATCCCTTGTGAAGTCATGGCGGGCGGGCTTGACCCGGAGCCATCGCTTCACCCGGAACGCCGGCAATACTGCTCCATCGACATTCTCAGCCGAATGCAAGAACAGCTTGCGCCCAACCCCGGCCGGCTGCTCGGGGTTACGCCCCTCGATTTGTACATTCCCATTTTGACCTTTGTTTTTGGTGAGGCCCAACTGGACGGAAGTTGCGCCGTGGTTTCCACCCACCGCCTGCGCCAGGAGTTCTACGGGCTTCCGCCCGACCAGGAATTACTCCAGGGCCGCTTGGTGAAGGAGTCGATCCATGAGCTTGGCCACACGTTCGGACTGACCCACAGCGACAATTATTGCTGCGCCATGGCCGCATCCCACACGGTGGAGTTGATCGATCTCAAAAGCAGCAGCCTGTGCACTGACTGCCGCGCGCGGTCACGGGCGGCTTTGTCCCGCTCATCGATGGAGGCAAGCTAGTGTAGTGTCCGCGAAATAACTGGGCAATCGGCACGTCCGTAACGCCGGCATCCTGCCGGCAAATGCCGCCGGGACGGCGGCGCTACATTGTCCACTCCATTACAGGACACTACACTAGCCGTTGTGAAGACGTCCTGTTAGGGAGACCTTCTCACGGTTTCCCCCACCGGGCGCTTGCACGGGTGCTTATTCCTGTGGCGCCATCCAATCACAGGGTTGGGCGGGACAGGCCCAGGCTTTCTCTTGTGCGAATTTTATTCAAAACATCCTCTTCGGGGCGGCATATTTGTGTTAGAGTCATGGGTTTGCACGCGGAGGATGGCGGGGACCTAGAGGCCGCCAAGTCAAACTTCGGTTTTCAAGAGGCACTATGAAGCTAAATGGATATTTGCTGAAGAGTACGCTGGTTGCTGCCTTGGGCGGCATCCTGTTTGGGTTTGACATGGCGGTGATTGCCGGAACCACCAGTGACCTGACCGCGCAATATCATTTGACGCCGGCGTCGCTGGGGCTGACGGTTTCGATTGCGCTCTGGGGGACGATTGTGGGCGCGATGTTCGCAGGTTATCCGGGGGACCGCTACGGCCGGCGCAACAGCTTGCGATTTCTGGCTGTGTTGTATCTGGTTTCCGCGCTTGGCTGCGCGTTTGCCTGGGGCTGGTACCCGCTGATGGTCGCCCGGTTTATCGCAGGCTTGGGCGTTGGCGGCTCTTCGGTGCTGGGGCCCATGTATATTGCGGAGATTGCTCCTGCCAAATGGCGAGGCCGGTTGGTGGGCATCTTCCAGTTCAACATCGTTTTCGGCGTCCTGGTCGCTTATCTTTCAAACTACCTGATCGGGTTGATGGCGTTCGGATTGGGCGAGTGGAGATGGATGCTGGGAGTTTCGGCAATCCCTGCGGCGTTCTTCCTTGTGATGCTCTTCACGATCCCGCGAAGCCCGCGCTGGCTGGTTAAGATGAACCATCCGGACGAAGCGCGCGAAGTGCTGAGATTGACCGGCGAAGAGAATTATGAAAAAGAATTGCAGGATATCGTTGCTTCCATCCATCAGGAGCGCGGCGCGGAGCCGCTCTTCTCCGGCAAGTACAACCTGCCCATTTTTCTCGCCGTGTCCATCGCCATGTTCAACCAGTTTACCGGCATCAATGCGATTATTTACTATCTGAACGATATTTTTGCGAAAGCCGGTTTCAGCCGGGTATCAGCGGATTTGCAGGCCGTGGTGATCGGAGCGACGAACCTGGTCTTTACCGTTATCGCCATGGCGGTGATCGACAAACTCGGCCGGAAAAAGCTGCTGCTGATCGGGTCGGTGGGCATGGCGTTCAGCCTGGCCGGCGTTTCGTACGTCTTCTTCTCAGGCCACCATCAGAACCTGCTGCTCTGGATGCTCGTCGGCTTTATTGCCTTCTTCGCTTTCTCGCAAGGCGCGGTCATCTGGGTGTTTATCAGCGAAGTCTTTCCCAACCAGGTGCGGGCCAAAGGGCAGAGCCTGGGCACCTTCACTCACTGGACCATGAATGCGCTCATCTCCGGAGTCTTTCCGATGGTGGCGGCGTTTTCCGGCGGTTTCCCGTTTATCTTCTTTGCGGTCATGATGGTGGTCCAGTTCTTTGTCGTCCTTTTCTTCTATCCGGAAACCAAGGGCCTATCCCTCGAAGAGATGCAGAAGATGATGGGAATCACCTAGGGTAGTGTCCGCGAAATAACTGGACAATCGGCACGTCCGTAACGCCGGGATCCTGCCTGCAAATGCCGCCGGGACGGCGGCGCTACATTGTCCACTCCATTACAGGACACTACACCAGCCTGCGGTTTGGGAATATCCCCGGGTTCGCCGCACGGCGGCCCGCAAAATCTATTTTCAGTTGAAGCTCGGAGAGGGAAACGAGATCGGGCGGAATGCCAACGGCTTGAGCGGTGGTTGGCATTCGGTCCGCTTGGCGCGAGGGATTAATCCCCGTTCAATCCAGCCGATGGGGCATGGCGGCATGCCCCCGTTTCCCGCGCCGGGTACGCTTGATTTCCGGAAAGCGCTGCTTAACGCTGACGGATCTTCACGCCGGGTTTTTTGCCATCTGGAGTTGAGCTTCCATGCGGGTAACGTCCCGCCGGGCAAAGAACAAAGCGGAAATCAGAAGCAGGGTTCCACCCACCACATAAACGAGCGAGGTGAGTGAAATCGCCGTGCTCAGGGTGTAGTGTTGTGCGAGGATGCCGATGGTAACGGGCGCGACGCCCCCGCCGCCGAGCCATCCCACCATGTTCATAAAGCCGGCCGCAGTACCCCTGGCCTGGGGCGGAATTACATCGAAGGGCGACGCAAAGATGTTTGAATCATAAAAGCCTTTGAAGAGTCCCCACGCCGTCAGGACCAGCACCACCAAGCCAATGGACCTTGTTTCCCCGCAGATAAATACGAAGGGCGCGCCGCACAACAGAGCAATGGCCTGGACCAGCATTCTTCCGCCGGGCATTTTCCTTCTCAGCACATCTGCAAACCAGCCCCCGAGCGGCGATCCCACCATGCTGGCCACCTGGACGTAAAGCGTGGCCGATAAGCCCGCCATCGCCAGGCTCATGTGAAACTTGTCGTAGAGAAACTTGGGCATCCAGGAGAGCAGCACCACCGCAACAAAATTGGCGCACACAAAGCCCCCCATCAGGAGAATCATGCTGGGTGTCCGCCAGATAATCTTGATGAACTCCTTAATGGAGATCCGGCCTTGAAGATGAGCTTCAGTTCCGGGCGCCTGGTCTTCCAGGTCGGCGGCGCCCCGTTCGGGCTCGCGCAGCAAGCGCAAGAGGACGCAACCGGCGATGATTCCCATGGCTCCGAAAACAATGAAAGACCACCGCCAGCCGTAGCGCTCTCCGATCAGGCCCGCAAAAAATCCGCCCGCGATGGTTCCCATATAAACGCTCGTCTGATGCAGGCCCATGGCGCGGGAGCGGGTCTTTTTGCCGTGATAATCGCTGACCATGGACATGGAGGCGGGATAATAGAAGGTTTCTCCCATTCCTTCCATGGCCATGAACCCGAACAACTGATGGAAGGTGCGGGCGAGCGGCGTCAGGATGGCGATGGTGCTCCATGTGAACAGGCCGCCCAAGATGGCGGTTCTGCGGCGTCCGCGATCCACAATGCTGCACGCGAACGGAGCCATCAGGCCATACACCCAGGCAAAA
>JAJYHU010000022.1 GCA_021784615.1 Acidobacteriota bacterium
TCGCCGCTGGTCCCAGGAGATGCTTTCCGCGCTGGGCATTGATTCCAGCCTGCTTCCCCAGGCTTACGAATCTCCCAAAATCACCGGCCAACTGACGCGGGAAGCCGCCTTGCTCACCGGCCTTGTTGCCGGAACGCCCGTGGTGGGAGGCGCCGGAGACCAGGCCGCAAGCGCCGTCGGCAACGGCATTGTGCTGCCCGGCCTCACTTCCGCCACCCTGGGGAGCTCCGGCGTGATGTTTGCTTACACGGGCGACCCTAAGCTCGATCCGGGCGGACGCATCCACACTTTTTGCCACGCCGTTCCCGGCAAATGGCACGTCATGGGCGTGACCCAGGGCGCCGGCCTTTCTCTCCGCTGGTTCAGAGACCACTTTGGGATGACGGAGAACTGGTACGCAGACCTGGCGGATATCGACGTGTACGACCTCATCATCAATGAAGCCGCAAAGGCTCCCGCCGGAAGCAACGGACTGTTATTTCTCCCTTATCTGATGGGCGAGCGGACGCCGCATCTGGACCCGGACGCACGGGGAATGTGGTTCGGATTGACGGCGGCCCATACTCGCGGGCATTTGATCCGGGCGATTTTGGAAGGCGTCGCCTTCAGCCTGCGCGATTCGCTTGAAATCTTCGACGAACTCAAAATTCCCGTGGAACAGATTCGCGCTTCGGGCGGCGGGTCCAGAAGCTTCCTGTGGCGGCAGATCCAGGCGGATATTTACGACAAGGAAGTGGTGACGCTGAAGACCTCTGAAGGCTCGGCGTTTGGCGCGGCCTTGCTGGCGGGCGTGGGAGCAAAGACCTATGCCTCGGTCGAGGAATCGGCCCGCGAGGCGATCCAGATCCGGGAGTGCCTCTATCCGCGGGTGTCGAATCGAACCATGTACGACCGTCTTTACCAGGTTTATCGAAGCCTATACCCTGCTGTCCGTGAGATGGCCCACCGCCTTTCGGAACTAGCCGCGGAAGCCCCGTCCGGAGGCCTCCCGGCATAGTTCGGCGGCGCGCCAGACCGGCGGAATTCGCTCGCGCGCGGCAGCCCCTGCAAATCCGTTTGAGAAAGGAATTCATATGAGGCTCGGCCAGCGTAGTTCGATTCTTTCAATGGCTCTTCTCTTTTCCTTAATCCCCGCGTCCCTTGCCGCGGCCAATTACTCCGTCGTCAAAAGGATGGTGGATGGATACGCCACCTATCATTTGCTCGACGCCAGCCGCAAGATGGACGTCGGCATCGTGCCCGGCATCGGCAACTTTGTTTACCAATTCAAGGAAGGCGGCAACAACGTTCTGGTTCCCGCGGGATCGCTCAAAACCTACGCCCAAAACCGGCAGATCGACTGCGGCATTCCGCTTCTCGCTCCCTGGGCCGACCGCATCGATCATTACTACTATTACTTTCAGAACAAGAAATATCTGCTCAATGGATCGCTCGGAAATTTCCTCACCACCCCCCCTTACAACTTTCCGATCCACGGCACGGTGGTCTTTAACCCCAACTGGGAAGTCATTAAGCAGGGAGCTTCTGAGGCTGGCGGAGCCTACATTACCTCGCGCCTGGAGTATTACAAGTATCCCGGCCTGGTGGAGCAGTTTCCCTTCGCGCAGATTTACGAAATCACTTACCGCCTTAAAGACGGCAAGCTGGAAAACACCACGCGAGTCATCAACATCGGCAAGAGCGCGTTGCCGGTCTTTCTCGGATATCATCCTTTCTTCCGCCCGGACGGGCCGAGAGAGGATTGGACGGTTTCCATCCAGGCCGCCAAGCATTGGAAAGTCGACAGTTACAAGCGCCTGATTCCGACGGGCGAAACCGAGCCCACAGACAATTACGTCCCTCACGCCAGCGAGTTCACCCTGGGCAAAAAGTTTTTTGACGACAGCTTCTCCGGCCTCGAGCGCAACGCTCAGGGGTTGGGCCATTACTGGGTCAAGGGCAAGACCGAAAAGGTGGAACTGGTTTTTGGAAAAGGATTCACTTTTGGCCACGTCTGGGCGCCACTCGACAAAACCTTGATCTGCCTGGAACCGGAGACCTCCATCACCAATGCTTTCAACCTGAACCACGAAGGAAAATTCCCGGGCCTGACTGTTCTTGAGCCGGGAAAAACTTTCAAAGCGAGCTTCTGGATTGTTCCCAGCGGATACTGAATCCGCAGCCGCGCGACGGAGGTAATCCCATGAAGAGATTTGCCCGTGTTCTCGGTCTTCTGATTTTACTCTCGCTGTTTTCGATTCCGAACTTCTTCCAAGGCATGAAGGGCACAGGCGAATTCGCCGCCCCTGCTTCGCTATCGCTTATCTCCGCAAGTCCGGCCCTGGCGGCTCCCGCTCCGTCATTCGCGGCAAGGCTTGAAAGGACCGAATATAAAGGGTGGAAAGTTTATCTCCTAACGAATGGCATCATCAAGCTCTACATCGCGCCGGAAATTGGAGGCCGCGCCATTCAATTACAGCTTGGCGACCAGAGCTACTTTTTTGTGAACCCCGAATTCGCGGGCAAAGTCATGCCCGAAAGTGAAAATAATCTGAAGTCGGGCTGGGCCAACTATGGCGGCGACAAAGTGTGGCCCGCCCCCGAAGGCTGGATGAACGACGCGGAATGGCCCAGCATCCCCTACTACGTCCTTGACGGCAGCCGCTTCCAGTCGGAAATCGTCAAAGAGACTCCCCAGGAGGTTGCGGTCCGCGTGACCAGCCCGCCCGATCCAAGAACCGGCGTGCAGTTCATCCGTACCTTTCACGTCTACGCGGGGACGACGCGCGTTCAAGTCGATCAGGTGATGCGCAACACCAGCCAGCGCCAAATTCGCTGGGGCATCTGGCACCTGATCCAGAACGACGCCTCGGACGTTCACGATCCTTCCAAGCCCAATCCCGACCTTTATGTGTACGTGCCCATCAACCTCCACAGCAGGTTTCGACGCGGCTTTTATAATCCCTACGGCGACGTTCGCAACCCCAGCTACCAGGCCATCAACAACGGAAGCATGCTGCGCATCCACTACCGGTATCAGGTGGGCAAGGTTGCCGCAGACTCAAGCGCCGGCTGGTACGCCATCGAGAACGGGCAGAAGAAAATCTCGCTGCTTGAGACGTTCAAGTATTTTCCCAATAAGCCCTATCCAGACGACGCCTCGGTGGAATCCTGGAACGACGGTCCCGGCACCATTTCCCGCGGACCGTTCTTTCAAACCCTCCCGGACGATCTGACGAAAACACCGTATTTTCTCGAGACCGAAGTCATCAGTCCCTACGCCACTCTCGATCCGGGCGAGCAGTACGAATTCACGGTGCATTGGGCGCCGACGCGGTCGCCCAATCCCGTCCGGAACGCCGTCTGGGCCGGCGTCATCAGCCAGCCGTTCACCGCCAAGGCATCCGGGAACGAGGTCGCGTTGAAAGGGGTGTTCGGAGTTTTCGTTCCTGGAACCATCGAGGCGGTCTTTTACAGCGCCATGGGCGAAGAGCTTGCCCGCACGACGCTCCAGGCGGTGGACCCCCGGCAAATCGTTCGACTGGATAAGTCCGTGCCGCTGCCGCCTGAGGCATTCCGCGTCAGCCTGCGGGTTATGAATGCTAAGGATGAAAACTGCGGCTTCCTGGGCAATGCAATTCTTAAACCTGGCTTTTGAGAAAGCACGCGGCGGGCGGGATCGCAGGTTCAGTTTCCTTTTGCGAGAAAGACGTCGACTTCATCCCAGGTGGGAAGCGAGGGCAGCGCGCCGAGCTTGGTAACGGCCAGCGCGCCGGCCGCGTTGGCGTAGCGGATAGCGTCATCCATGCCCACGCCTGCCGCAAGCTTTACGGTCAGCGCGGCGCTGAAGGCGTCTCCGGCGGCGGTGGGATCGACGGCTGTGATCTTGTGGGCCGGAAAGTGTTTTGCGCCCTCGGCGTTCACCAGCATCGCCCCGTCGCTGCCCATCTTTACCACCACCGTCTGCGCGCCCAACTCCAAAAGCTTTTCCGCAGCTTTCCGGACGGATTCCCGCCCCTCCACCCGCTCTCCACTCAACGCTTCCAGCTCAGACTCGTTGGGAGAAACAATGTCCGCGAGCTTTAATATCTCAAGCGAACATCTCCGCGCCGGGCCCGCGTCGAGGACGGTCAATTTCCCCGCGTCGCGGCCCGCCCGCAGAGTGGCTTCGACGGTCTCCGGCGGTATCTCAAGCACCGTGAGGATGGCGTCCGCCGTGGCCATCGAGTCCTTCGACTTCTCGACGTCAGCCGGCTCAAGCGTAAAATTCGCTCCCGGATCAACCACGATGGAGTTGTTTCCGCTCGGGTAAATGGCAATAAAAGCGCATCCCGTCGAGCGATTTGGATCACGCCTGATCCAGCGCGTGTCGATGCCTGCCGTTTCAAGATTGCGCAGCAGGAAATCCCCAATAAAGTCCCATCCCACCGCGCTGATCAAAGTGACCTTGGCTCCGAGGCGCGAAACGGCGACCGCCTGGTTGGCGCCCTTGCCTCCGGGAAAAAACTTCAGGTTCGATGCCAGCAGATTTTCGCCTTCCTTGGGAGTCCGGTCAGCATTCACAACGATATCGAAGTTGTTGCTCCCCGCAACGACGACTCGAATGTCCTTAATTTGTTTCACGGTTTACTCCTTGTCCCCGGAAGGGACCAGCCCCGCCGGGGGCGAATCGTCTGCCATTCCCGTAACGCTCACCAAAGGAGCGCTGCCGGGCTAAAGCCGGCGCTCTGAAGGGACATTGCGACCCACCATGCATTCTTGCCTGTTAGCAAGAATACCATGTGATCGTCGGCAGTTTTTTGAGTCAACAGCATGCGCACGTCATTGCCCATAGGGCAGTTGAGACTTCACGCACTAACCAAGGCGTTGTCCAATAAAGGGTCTGATGTGTACTGGTCCGGGCAAGCAGTACGAACCACTCTTCTCCATTCTCTTGGCGTCGGAATGGTACATTTGCCTCAAGCTCCGGACAGAGATG
>JAJYHU010000290.1 GCA_021784615.1 Acidobacteriota bacterium
TGCTACAAGTTAATCGCAAAAGGCAAGCTTTTTCTGAACGCGAAAATAGGAAAGAATCAGGTTCGACGCCTAACTGAACTCGTCAAGGCTCGGAAATCAGCCAAAGCTAATCTTGCTCCCCGCAGTTTCCGAAACTCCTGCTCACACGCCGCGCTCTTCCCCCTGTCAAGGATTGGCCCGCGACGGCAGTTTATTTCCGAAACTGAACGGAAACCAGAATGCCCCTGTGCGGGTGGCCTTTGACGTGGTTGTAGTAGACGCGGGCGTACATTCCCTTGGCCTTCTTGCAGGGGTTCATGATGCCCTTGGGTGTGAAATTGATAGCGCTGAAATCGACCTTGAAGTAATTGTCCGTGTGGAGGCGCAGGATTCCATCCGAGGCGTCGAAGACCATATCCAATGACTTGCCCTTGCACTGGACGCTTTTGATCTGCCCGTCGGCCATATCATCGGCGACTTGCTCTGTGGCTGTTGCTTTGCCTGCCTGGATGCTTGGCTTCGCGGCTTGGGCAGCCGGAGCAGCGGAAGCGGCGCTCCCAAACGGCGAAAGAAGCGCCAGCAGCAGGAATGCCGCAGCGGTCAATGCTTGAAGTCGAAGGTTTTTCATCGCAAACTCCTCTTACTATATTCCCTCAGGTCACGGACTGCGTCAAAACTGGCGGGATGCGATCTACGCGCCTTACTTGACAAAATGCCATACAATAACGCAAATAGACGGCAGGTGAAACTCGGGCCATGATGGAGGTTAACGATGAAGAGGCGAAACTTTCTGGCAACTTCGCTGGCAGCTTCGGCTTCGGCCGGGCTGGCGCGAGCGGAATCATCCGGCGGGAGGAATCGAATGGCTGCCCGTGAGTTTTATGAACTGCGGTATTACGTGCTGCACCGCGGCCCTGGCGTAACCCTGACGCACGACTACTTGCGGGACGCTGCCATCCCGGCGCTCAACCGTGTTGGAATCAAACCGGTCGGCGTGTTTAACGTGATGGTAGGACCGGAGAGCCCTTCGGTTTTCATGCTGATTCCTCACCCTTCGGCGGAATCGGTGCTGACGGCGTGGGAACGGGTGCGCGAGGACAGCGAATATCTCGATCGCGGGGCGGACTTCCTAAACGCTCCGGCGTCGAATCCCGCTTTTGTGAGGGTGGAGAGCCAGTTCATGGCGGCTTTCCCGTTTTATCCCCGGATCACGCCGCCGGCTAGCGGCCCTCGCGTTTTCGAGCTTCGCACCTATGAAAGCGCCACGAAGAAAGCAAACCTGACGAAGATTAAAATGTTCGGCAGCGGGGAAGTCGATATTTTCCGGCGCGCGGGCTTTCATCCTGTCTTCTTTGGGGAAAAGCTGATTGGTCCGCGCTGGCCGAATCTTACTTACATGCTGGCCGCGGCCAGCGTCGATGAGCGAAACAAACACTGGGCGGCTTTCGGCGCCGATCCTGAGTGGAAAAAACTGAGCTCGATGCCGGAATACACCGACGAGCGGATTGTTTCCAACATCACGAACTATCTGCTGATTCCGGCGCCCTATTCACAGATTTGATCCGTCGCGGCCCCGGCTACGGACCGTTTTTCGGACGAGCATTTCTAACTCCGATATTGGATGCTGTTGCGGCACAATTCCTAGCCCGCATTTCTCACCAATGAATTGAATTGCCGGATTGAGTTGGGATTTGGACGGCAGGGATGGGTCTGGGAGTCGTGCGATGCCCAAAGGATGACGCGCAAGCTAAGTTGACTTCACTAAATATTGCGCATAATTCGGTTGGGGTATACAATCCCTTGTATGGCCCGGCCGAGTCTGCTCAAACTGTCCGTTGCCGACGAGCGCCAGTTGCAGGAAGCGGCGGCCGAGTCTCCCGAGGGGAATTTTCGTGACGCCTGTCGTGCCGTTCTGAGTCTGGCTCGTGGGGCTACGCGGCAGCAGGCGGCGGAGCACTTTGGAGTGCATCCGGCAACCGTTGGGCGTTGGGCGGCCCGCTACCGCCAGCGGGGGCTGGCCGGACTCCGGGGCCCCGAGCATGATGGCCGAGGGCGGCCTCGCCGATTGCAGGTGGAACATTTGCAACTGCTGCGGCAAACCGTTCTCACCTCGCCCCGGAAGTTGGGTTATGCTTTTACGGCATGGACCTTGCCGAGGCTGGCCGAATTCTTGAAGCGGCGGACGGGGGTGACGGTTCGAGCGCATTACTTGGGACGGTTGCTTCACCGCATGGGCATTGCCCGCAGACGGCCCAAGCCTGTCCTGGAAGGCAAACGCGATGAGGTCGCTCATGACCGCGCCAAGATTGAGCTGGAATCCCTCAAGAAGCATCTTGGACGCAGAAAAAGGACGGTCGTGATCAGCCAAGACGAAACCGAATTTCATCTGTACCCTTACCTGGTGGCGATCTGGTCGGTGGTCGGCAGTCCTCAACCCGAGGTGCGCACGCCGGGGAAAAACCGCAAGCGCGTTTTGTATGGAGGCTTGAACCTGAAAACCGGACATCTCACCAGCCACTGGGCCGCGACGAAAAGCGGTGCGCATTTTGTGGAATATCTGGAAACGCTCTTGCTCGACTATCCCGACCAGAAGATCCTCATGATCGCCGACAACGGCAGCTTCCATCATACGCAAAGAGTGGAGGCCTACGTGAACCAAAACCGCGACCGCTTAGAAATCAAGTGGCTGCCTCCCTACTGCCCTGACCTGAATGACATCGAGCGCACTTGGAGACGATTGAAAGCCAGCCACGCCTCGAATTTCCTGTTCAATTCGCTGGATGATCTGGTCGCCAACGTGCGCAAGGGCATCGAGGAATTGAACGCGACCGTGGGGAGTAATTAAGAGCATTATTTAGTGTAGTTAACTTAGTTTTGAGCTGGAGATGAACCGCCGGTGCGCTGTTGACGGTGCGGGGTCAAGCCCGGCGCTGTTGTGGTAGAAAATAAAGCCTGCGACTCCGTCCCCGAACACGTGGACGAAAAAACCACCAAAGCGGGTTGCCGCGGTCAATCTGCTTTTTGATTGACCGTGGGATTGTCCCACGCTGAAAGCCCACACTTGCGCTACTTGCTCGCCTTCTCGACGCGGTTGCCATTGCCGTCGTACATGTAGGTGTCGTCGCCGTACAGGGTGCTTGCCACCGCCGCCATGCGCTCTTCCGCATCCCAAGTATAACTCTCCATGCCCGCCCCGGTGTTCAGCGCGTTCCCTGCAGCGTCGTCAACGCGGTTGCGGTCGCCGTCGAGGAGAAATCTCCCTTGAGTTCTATGAATCTCGTATCACCCGATGTGCGGACTTAGGGAACCGACCACCAGGTCTTCTGCGAAGAACTCTTTCTTGGTTTTCCGCAGATGGTTATACTTTAGGAATGGCTTTCTTATCTCCGGATTTTAGTGTGGCGGCGACATCGCGCCCAACTAAAATTGTTTGTACACTCGGGCCTGCAACGGACAACCCGAAAGTCCTGGCGGCTTTACTCAACGCAGGGATGGACGTTGCTCGTCTCAACTTCTCCCACGGAACACACCTTGAACACGCCCGGCGATTGCGAAAGGTTCGCCTGGCAGCGGCTGCCTGCGGAAAGTTTGTCGCCGTCATGCAGGACCTCCAGGGGCCCAAGATCCGAACGGGCGTTCTTGAAGGCGGTAAGCGCGCAGAGCTTCGCGTGGGCGCTGCGATCACCATCACAACGCGGCCGGTGGCGGGCACCGCTCGGCTGGTTTCCACAACTTACCATGACCTTCCCAAGGAAGTTCGAACTGGAAGCTGCATTCTGCTTTCCGATGGGTTAATCGAGCTGCGCGTGGAACGGGTCAAGGGGCAGGACATCCATTGCCGCATCATTAACGGCGGACAACTGGCGGAGCACCAGGGAATTAATCTTCCGGGCGTTACTCTCGGGATTTCAGCCCTCTCAAAGAAAGACCGGGAAGATCTCAGGTTCGGCATCGAACACCGCGTGGATTACATTGCCCTTTCCTTCGTGCGCCGTGCGGAAGACATTTTGGCGCTCAAGCGCATTCTCGCGCCGGCAGGGCGACCCATCCCCGTGGTGGCCAAGCTTGAGAAGCCCGAGGCGATCGAACGCCTGGACGAAATTCTGGGTGCCGCAGACGCGGTGATGGTGGCGCGCGGCGATCTGGGCGTGGAACTGCCTCCCGAAATGGTTCCCATCATCCAGAAACGCATCATCGCACGGGCAAGCGCGATGAGGATTCCGGTGATCACCGCGACGCAGATGCTGGAGTCCATGACCGTCCATCCCCGGCCCACCCGCGCGGAAGCTTCCGACGTGGCGAACGCGATCTTCGACGGCTCAGACGCCCTGATGCTCTCAGCTGAAACCGCTACCGGACACTATCCCTGCGAGTCCGTCCAAATGATGGCGAGAATTATCTCTGCAGCTGAAGGAACTCGCCGGCTATGGGCGTTGCAGGCAGCCTGGGAGAGGAAGGAAATTTTGAATGTGCCCGAGGCGATCTGTGAAAGCGTGGCCCACATGACGGCGGAACTCAACCTGAAGGCAATTGTGGTGTTTACGCAGTCAGGTTCGAGTGCGCGCCTCATTTCCAAATACCGTCCCCGGGTTCCGGTCTTTGCCTTCTCTCCGCTGCGGAATGTGCTGCGCCGGGCCGCTCTTTACTGGGGCGTTACGCCGGTTTATATGCCGAGAGTCCAATCTACGGACCGGATGGTGGAGGGAGCTGCCAGGCGCTTGCGCGAGCTCGGAGTTGTAGCTCCTGGCGACGTTATTGCTGTTATTGCCGGCACTCCGATCGCACACCGGGGAACGACGGACCTTCTTAAGGTCCACCGTGTTGAGGCGTAATTTGATGGCCAGCAGGCGAATTGACCGCGTTTTATGAAAATATGTTCTTTTCTACCTTCCGCCACGGAAATGCTTTATGCGCTCGGCCTCGGTGCTGAGATCGCCGGCGTGACTTTTGAATGCGATTTTCCCCCCGAAGCGCGTAC
>JAJYHU010000351.1 GCA_021784615.1 Acidobacteriota bacterium
TCTCAGCATTACAAAGCTTCTTACGGTTTTTTCGGTTTACAAAAGCGTTGAAGACGCGGTTCAGTCTTTCGCCTAGGCCGCGCGGTTCCGAGCTAAAGGCCGGCCGGGTTATCCATCCAGTAGACCGTCAGGCCGGACAGCAGCTTGGGATAAAAGTCCGTGGATTTCTGCGGAAGGACCTGCCCGGCGAAAGCGTTCTCGCACACGGTTTGGATGGGCGTGGGATTCATCAGGAACGCCATCTGGGCGCGCCCGTCGTTTACTTCGTTGAGGGAGCCTTCAATATCCCGCTTGTAGTGCAAGTGTTTTTGCTCCCGCACGGCTTGGCGGTCAATCGACATCACTTTCTCCAGAACCAGTTCATGCAGGAGAACCAAATCCAGCCGCCGGAGCGTCTCGGGAACCTCCGTCAAGATGCGGCTGAGATCGATATCCTGCCGCAGGCTGAGCAAGATCAAACGCTTGGACCCTCCGTAGGCGGCGATCGTAGGCTGCTTGCGTCCGGCGCGATCGAGAGATTCGCGGATCAGTTGGGCATCTTGCGCAGCCGATCCGGACAGATTCAGCTCCTCAACGGCAAAGAACTGCTTCACGCTTGAGCAAAACCCATCCCAACTGAACCCCTCCAGACTATGAACTAGCCGGTGGGTGGGGAGAATGGTCAGCCCGTCGCTTTCCAGGGGAACGAAGGTTGCCATGACGTAGTTTGCCCGGTCATCTTCCGGCGCTTCGTCATGGCGCAGCTTGGAATAGGCGAGCGCGGTTTCATACCGGTGATGCCCGTCCGCGATCAACAGCTTCCTCGGAGCCATGGACTCGGCAACCTGCGCCACGATGCGCGGGTCGGAAACGCGCCACATGGTGTGGATCGTCGAATTCTCATCCGTGGCTTGCTGCCAGGGTTTTCCCTGAGTGTGTTCATGCAGGAGAGCTTCAACCGAACTTTGGGAGTCGCTATAGAGCAGGAAGATTTGACCGAGGTCACTCCGGGTGGCCTTCAGCAATTCCATACGGTCCACCTTGGGGCCTGAAAGGGTCGCCTCATGGCGGTGAACAACGCCGGCAGAGTAATCCTCAAGCCGGCACAGGGCCACAAAGCCCCAGCGAAGTTTTCGCTCGGAAGGCTGGCCCGGAACCGTGTACTCCTGAGTGTACGGATAGATGGCAGGCTCGGAGTCCGAGATCAGAACGCGTTGGTCAATCCAGTTGCGAAGCTCCTGAGCGGATTGAGAGTAGATGTTTTCCGCGCCGCCGGACACGTCTTTTCTCAGGATAAGTCTGACAAAGTTGAAAGGGCTCGACTCGTAATACGCGGCCCGCATGGGCGCAGAAATCTTGTCGTAGGGTTGGGTAACAACCTTATGGAGGTCAGAAACCACAGCAGGATTGTAATGAAGCGCGCGAAAAGGGTATATCTCAGCCATATTGTCCGTTTCTTTTGGGAATGAACAAAAATACTAGCATAACATAGGCTCGCACTTTGTCTGACGTTTCAAACCGTGGGAACGTGCGGGGCCAATCGAAAAGGATTGGTTTTTTACAGGGGCCGGCAATTGAATAATCAAATCCGGCGGCCCTCCCGGGTTCGCGCTACAATTAATGATTAAGAGTTCGCTTGCCTCCGGATTGACAACGGGCCTTCAGGTCTGCGTCGGCCCATCAAGTCGAACTCTATCGTCAAACGAGAGACGCGCGTTATGGCTGAACTAAGGCTGGATCCTGTCCGACGGCGGTGGATTATTACCGGCAAGCGCGTGCCCATGCCGGATGCCTTGGATTCGGGCGCGGCCTGCCCCTTTTGTCCCGGCAATGAGCGCTTCACTCCCAAGGCGATTCGCGAACGCCTGGATTCAGCCGGAACCTGGCGGGTTCGCGTCTTCCATGACCGAGCTCCTCTATTTCGCGTTGAGGGATCGCTGGGAAGCGAGGGCGAAGGAATGTTTGACCGGATGAACGCCTTGGGCGCACACGAAATCGTGGTTGAAACCAATCAGCATGGCAAACTGCTCGGCGAACTCACACCCGATGAAATTGCCGACGTTCTGGAAATCTATCGTGACCGCATGCTTGATTTGAAGGGCGATCACCGGTTTCGCTACGTCTCTGTTTTCAAGCATCAGGGGCGGGGAAAATCTCCCTACGAGGAACATAGCCACTCGCAAATTCTTGCGACGCCGGTGGTCCCGGCGCTTGTCGAAAGGGAACTACGCTGGAGCCTTATCCATTATCGCCGTAAGCAGCGCTGCCTTTACTGTGATATCCTGCACCAGGAATTACAGTCCGGGAAGCGCGTCGTCGACGAAAGTGCGGACTGCGTTTGCCTTTGCCCTTATGCGGCGCGGTTTCCTTATGAGGTATGGCTGATTCCATCGGAGCACGAGTCTTCCTTTGAGCGCGCCATGGCCACAAGTTCGCGATTGATTTCCTTGGCCGGGTTTCTAAAGGAGAACTTGCTGCGGATCCAGAAGATTTCTCCCCAGTTGCATTTTTCACTCCATACCGAACCCAATATGGCGTCTAGCGGGCCGGGGCCTGACCGCTGGCAGACGATTCCAGATGATTACCACTGGCACTTTGAAATTTATCCCGAGCTTGAGAATGAGCCTGGAGTGATTGATGGGGAAGGGTTTTACTTCAACCCGATCTCTGGTGAAGATGCAGCTCCTGTCTTGCGGAAGATCGAGCCGGAGTCTTAGAGGGTGCCTCAAGGGACCAGAGGCAATTTGCGAATGGCAATATCAAAACAAGTCCTTGAGGGCATCGAGCTTCTCATTTTTGACTTGGACGGGACATTGGTTGACAGCGAGTTGGACCTGGCTCTCAGTGTCAATTTTGTGCTTCAGGAGATGGGGCAGAAGCCACTTAGTGTTGAGCGCATTGCATCGTACGTAGGCAGGGGAGTGAGGGTTCTAGTCAGCAGAGCGCTTGGCCCGGATGCAACTGAGGACGACGTGGAGCGGGGCAACAATCTGTTTTTGGACCACTACTGCCGGCATATGCTGGACCACACTGTCCCTTACCCTGGCGTCCGGGAGGCGCTGGAAGGATTGAGAGGCCGCAAGATGGCCGTTCTGACCAACAAGCCAGTCAAGTTCAGCCGCCTGATGCTGGCCGGCCTGGGATTGACCGAGCACTTTTCATACATCTATGGCGGCAACAGTTTTGAAAACAAAAAGCCCGATCCGGTTGGCGTGTTTCAACTGATGGGGGACTTTGACACTGCTGCCGGTGAAACGCTCATGATTGGTGATTCGGTTTCGGACGTTCTGGCGGGCCGGAACGCCGGCGTCTGGACGTGCGGAGTGAGTTACGGATTTGGCTCGCCGACTCTTAAGGAGACTCCTCCAGACTTGATCATTGGCGACCTGCGGGAGTTACCACGACTGCTCGATGGAAAACCTGAATAAGAGCAACACAAAATCTGCTGGCAGGATATTCCGGCAACTGGCTTGGCTGGCTGTCGCGTCTTTATCGATAGGGCTGCCCGCTCGAGGGACGGCTGCTGTTTCCTCTGGCCAAGCTTCCATCGGAACAAATGCTCTGTTAAACGAGCCATGGTCTCCCGAGAAGCTATACGCGATTTTGAGTTCTCCGAACGCGGAGGCGCGCGAAAACCTTTATCGCGCTGCTTTTGCGGCCGGTCCGCCCATTATTCCAAAGCTTGAGGCGGCGCTGAAAGATGGCCGGACGGCGGAATTCGCTGCCCAAACGCTCGCTTACCTGGGCGGGCAAAGGGTCGTCGACATTCTTGCGAAGCTGGTCAACGACCCCCGCAACCTTGACCTGAGGCGTTTCTATTATGGCGCGCTGGGCGGGTCGGATGATCCTCAAAACGTCAAAATTCTTTTGAATAAGATCCGAACCTCTGACCACGAGCCTGACCGCACCGTCACCCAGGACGCGATTCTTGCCCTTTCAATCAGTTCCGATCCTTCGCTTGTTCCGAAGCTGCGCCAGGCGGAAAAGGAAGTTACGGACCCTGTGATCCAGGATGACATCAATACGGCAGCCACGGTTATTGGTCTCCGCGCCAAATATCTTGAATCTCCAGCCGGCAGGAGCGCCGGAAGTTCTCTACCTCAGGCTATCCGAACATATTTTATGCCGGCGCTGGAAGGTTCGCCTGAGGGGGATGGGACTGGGCAGGAAAACTCCCAATCGGATATTCAAATTAAGATTCACCTTGTTACTTATTCGCCAGATAAGGCCCGCGCCCTTGCCGCGGTTGACTTTGAAGACCCTCAAGCCGTTGCCTACTACCAGATCGTCTTGCAGAAACGCCGCCGAGCCTGGACGGTTTCGAGCGTGTGGTTGGGGCAAGAACTCGAAATACATCCTGAGGCCTCAAAGCCCGCCAAACCGCAGTAGATTCTTCATGCACCGCGCCTAGCAACGACAACGAACATTCGCCAGTCTCCGGACAGCCCTCACATGCCCAAAGTTTGCGATCTGAATGCTTGGCGGCCTTGGAGCGTGGGGCTTTAACCCGGCATGCCGGCCTGAAGGGTGGTGCTACGTTGGCGGCAGGGACTTGATGATGTCATACACCAAAGGGACAGGAAGCCCCACGACGTTGAAGTAGCAGCCTTCAATGCAGGTGACGAACCGGGAAGCCAGCCCTTGGATGGCGTAGGCTCCAGCCTTGTCAAAGGGCTCTCCGCTTGCCACGTATCTATCGATTTCTTCCGGGTCCAGTTCACGGAAAGTGACAAAAGTTGTTTGATGCGTCCACGCCTCGACCGTGCGGGGGGCGCGGACCAGGCAAATTCCGGTCATGACTCGATGAGTGCGGCCGGAGAGCATCTGAAGCATGCGCTTGGCGTCAGAGGGTCCTTCTGGCTTTCCTAGAATTTCTTTGTTACTGGCAACAACCGTGTCGGCACCCAGAATCATCGCGCCCGGCTCGGCTGCAAGGGCGACTTCCAGGGCCTTTTCGCGGGCAATTCTGCGCGCAAATTCCTCCGCTTTTTCGCCTTGGAGGGGAATCTCTTCGATATGGCTTGGGCGCACATCGAACTGGAAGCCGGCTCTTTCCAACAATTCTCGCCGGCGAGGCGAACTGGAAGCCAGGATCAGGCGCATCACGGACGGTTATTATAATCCTGTGATGCCATTTTAAGACATCGGAATGCGCCGTCTGTGAGTTTCCAGTGTCAAGTGGTACAATCCTCCTGTTCAATGGGAGCGAGGAAACCATGAGGCGTGAAACGGTCCGCCGACGGCGACACATTTTCCAAACGCTGATGAGAGGATTGGCTTGTGTGGTGCTGGTAGCCGGGTGCGCCGCGCTGGCGCTTGCGGAGGCGCGATCTCACCACATGACCAACCCGCAGGAAGGGCGAATCGTCCTGAATTCCACGGTTACAATCTTGGAGATCCCCGGTGCGCCGGTTCCAATTCAGAAGGCGGCAAGCGACCTTGCGAGCGATTTTGAAAAAGTGATGGGGACGAAGCCGAGGATCGTCCATTACGAGGAAGACGCAGGGCCGGTAACGATTCTGATTGGCGAGAAATCTGCGCTGCCGGACAGCATGAAACCTTCTGGTTTAAGCCAGGCGGAATCCTTCTCAATTTCCGTGCGCCGCGCGAACTGGAACGCGCAACGACCGACGCACGTTGTATTGCTGGCGGGCGCTGACATGCGCGGAACCATCTATGCGATCTATCAGTTTTCGCAGGAGTTTCTGGGCGTCGATCCCATGTATTACTGGACGGACCATCAGCCACGGCGGCGCGCCCAAATCGTACTGCCGGCGTTGCTCGACAAAACGTTTCCCGCTCCGGTGTTCAAATATCGCGGGTTTTTCATCAATGACGAGGACCTGCTGACGGGATGGGCGCCGGGGGAAAAGCAGGACCACACGGGAATCTCTCTCAAAGTATGGAACAAGATCTATGAAACGATTCTCAGGCTGAAAGGCAACATGGTGGCGCCTGGGACGTGGATTTTTCCGGACGACCCGCAGATCAAGCTGGCGGGTGAGCGCGGATTGATCATCACGCAGCACCACGCTATCCCCTTGGGTGTAAACGTGGCCAGGTGGCCGAAGGGCGTGCCGTACAACTTCACCACCCATCCGGAAATCCTCAAGCGGGCATGGCGGGACGCTGTCCGGGAATACCCGCCCGGGCAGGAAATTCTCTGGACTGTTGGCTTGCGGGGACTTTCGGACGCCAGCTATGCATCGCTCGACCCGAGCGTTCGAGGCAACGATAAAGCTCTTGGTCATCTTATCAGTAAGGCCATTGCCGACCAGATAGAGATTGTGCGCTCCGTTCATCCCGACGCGCAGTTTGTGACGAACCTATGGCAGGAAGGGGCAAGGCTCGTGCAGCAAGGCGATCTTATTATTCCGCCGGAGGTCACCACGGTGTGGGCCGACGCAGGCTACGGCCATCTTCAGGACAAAGGCGATGTAACCGCCGGACAAGGCGCCTACTACCACGTGGCCATGACGAACGGACGCGCAAACCAATTGTCTGAGATGGTTCCCGTGGAGCGGATTTACTCGGAGCTTGGCCGCTATATCAAGGCGGGGGCCACGCAGTATCTGTTGCTGAACACCAGCGACATTCGTCCCGTTACCATGACGACGGAAGCCGTGATGGATGTGGCGTGGGCAGGCTTGCCGCCGGGCGGCGGCAAAGCCAGCAGCGATTTTTATCGGCGCTGGTCATCTGAGGAATTTGGCTGGAAGGCGGCTCCGAAGGTCACGGAAGTCTATCAGAAATATTTCAACGCGCCGGCGCATCTCAGTGATCCCGACCGCGAGTATGGCGACCAGTTTTATCATACGGAAGCCCGCCAGATGATGCTGGCCGACATGATTGATTCATCCCTCTACGGAATCCCGAGCCAGACCGTCAAGTGGGCGCAGCCTCGCATTTTCCGATTCGGACCCGGCGGAGAAACCGGCAAATGGTGGCTGCAAGACGCCGTCCGGCAGGAAATTCAGAAGTGCGGCGACGCTCAGCCGCGATGGGATACCGTGTGGAAAGACGCGCTTGCAGCCGAACCGCTCGTTCCTCCCGAACGCTTGCCTTTTTACCATGGTGGCGTCCTGGCGATGATTGCCATCAACCGCGAAAGCAACCGGATGCTGCTGGAAGTCTCGAAAACGATCCAGGAGGCTCAAGCGGGCGACGTGGGCGAGGCCCGGCAGTAGGCTGCGCAAGCTCTTGACGCGCTTGACGGCATTCGCCGGGCGGAGGCGGCTGCCGAGTACGGGAAATGGAAAAACTGGTACCGCGGCGATTGGATTACGGGCGTCTACCGGACGCGCCAGATGCTTGAAATCTTTTCGAAATTTCTTGGCGATCCGCTTGTCCACCTGCCGCCGCCGATTTTCTGGAACGGATGGGAAGCCTACTATCACATCATGCATTACGAGGGCAACCGGATGGCTGACGTCAACTGAACGCCGAGCTCCCTCCATCCGGGGGCCTGAGTTGCAGGTTACGGACAAATCTGTTTTTGGCTTTGCCTGAATAAGAGATACCACCCTGCGCAAGGGCTGGGTTGGTATTTTACCTTTGGCCCGGGTGTGTTAAACTCAGGGACCAACTAAATATAGTTCGTGTCCAGGTTATACGCTCCGCGATGGAAGAGATCAGCAAAATTCTGCCTTTGATCTTCAAGAAACAAGTGTGTTGTAGCGATCCGAGAGTGGTCGAAATTCTTGGCCCGCTATGGCCGCAGGTGGCGGGAAAGCCCATGGCCCGGCACTCGAAGCCAGTGGCGTTTGAGCAAGGAACCTTGACGCTGGAGAGCGACTGTTCGAATTGGTGTACGCAGCTTCGCTCAATGGCTGAGGAGATCAAGACGGGAATCAACGGCTATTTTGGGGTTTCGGTGGTCCGCAAGCTTCAAGTCCGCTATGTAGCAAAACCGATTTCGCTTCCGCCGCCGGTGCATAAGGGAACGGGAGTCAACTGATGGCTTTGACGGAAAAAGACGTGCTTTACGTGGCAGATCTGGCCCACCTGGAGCTGACGGACCAAGAGGTGAAAAAGTTTGTACCGCAACTCGACTCGGTCCTGGAGTACGTGCAAAAGCTGAACCAACTGGATACTACGAAGGTTGAGCCCATGGCCCAGGTTTCCATTTCGACGGCGGACAACGTGGCCTTGCGCTCCGACCATGCCCATCCGACGTTTTCCCAGGAAGACGCCATCAAAAGCGCTCCAGAGCCCGGCGGGGGCTGTTTTAAGGTGCCCCATGTCATCGAAAGAGGCTAGCGAACGCCCGGAGGGCTGGGCGCGCGGCGGCAAACACGAATAGCGAATGGACCTGACGAACCTTACCATCGAGGAAATTCAGCAAACTCTTGTCCGGCGGGAAGCTTCCGCAGAGGAGATAACCCGCGCCCATCTTGATAGGATTCAGCAAAAGGACCACGAAGTTCGGGCCTACCTGTCCTTGTGCGAAGAGAAGGCGTTGGATCAGGCAAAGCGGGTGGACCAGCAGATCAGCGCTGGCGAACCGCTGCTGCCGCTCTCGGGCATTCCCGTGGCCGTCAAAGACGTAATCATGACGCGAGGCCTTCCGACAACCTGCGCGTCGAGGGTCCTCGAGAACTATACAGCCTCCTATAACGCGACGGCTGTCAGCAGGCTGGAGTCGGCGGGGGCCATCATCCTTGGCAAGACCAACTGCGATGAGTTTGCCATGGGCTCCTCAACGGAGAATTCCGGCTTTTTCCCAACCCACAATCCGCATGACCTTACGCGCGTTCCGGGCGGCTCAAGTGGCGGCTCTGCGGCTGCTGTGGCCGCGAACCTGGCCACGGTCGCGCTGGGAACCGATACGGGAGGGTCGATCCGGCAGCCGGCGGCCTTTTGCGGTGTTGCCGGCATGATGGGCACTTACGGCCGAGTGTCACGCTATGGGCTGGTTGCTTTCGGTTCCTCGCTTGACCACATCGGCCCCTTTGGGCGTTCCGTGCGTGATATCGCCCGGGTCCTGAAGGTTATCGCGGGGCGCGATCCCTTGGATTCAACTTCCGCGGATGCGCCCGTTGAGAACTACGAGGGCGCAATGGATGGCAGCGTGCGCGGGCTGAAAGTCGGCGTTCCGGGAGAGTATTTTGAGGGCCTCAGCCCTGAAATCGGCGGGAATATCGAAAAGGGAATTGCCCTGCTTGAAAAGCTCGGCTGCGAGATCCAGCCTGTCCACCTGCCCCACACGGAATACGCGGTGAGCTGCTATTACATCATCTGCACGGCGGAAGTGAGCTCGAACCTGGCCCGTTACGACGGTGTTCGCTACGGCTACCGGGCGCCTGAGTATTCAGACTTGCGCGATATGTACCGCAAGACCCGGAATCAGGGTTTTGGGGCGGAAGCCAAGCGCCGCATCATGCTGGGAACGTACGTTCTGAGTTCCGGCTACTACGACGCCTACTACCTGAAAGCCCAAAAGGTCCGGACGCTGATTGCGCGCGACTTTGTCGAGGCGTTTGATGAAGTCGACGTCATCATCACACCGACTTCGCCCATCCTTCCCTTCAAGCTCGGCGAGCGCGTCGATGACCCCCTCCAGATGTACCTTGCTGATATCTACACCGTAACCGCCAGCCTGGCCGGCATTCCTGGAATTTCCGTGCCTTGCGGAAAGACCCAGGGCGATCCTTCGCTTCCTGTCGGCATGCAAATCCTTGGGAAGCACTTCGGCGAGGCCCGCCTGCTTCAGGTGGCTGACGCCTTTGAAAAGGCCGGCGGGTTTGGGCTGGACTGAGGCCGCCTTGCCGAGTCCCGTTCGCTAATTGCGATTAGCCGTTGCTCGCTAAATTGAAGCATTCCGAGCAGGCCGTTAACCAGGCACAATCTGGTTCCGCGCAATGACAGGCGCTTGCCTTATAATGATGCCTCAGAAAGCTAACGACGGTTTTGGTGACACAATGGCATTTGAGAGAAGACTTGAAGCGACTGTGTTGGGTCCCGGCCAGCCGGGCTATGTGAAGGTTACTTTGGGTTGTGGTCAGCAACAATTCGTCGCCGACGTCGCCGTCGAGTTGTTGCCCTCTTCGCTGCGTATGCCCAATTCGGATTTTGTTGCTATCGTGAAGGGGCGAGATGTTGTTAGGGTCGAGCCTGCTGGTCGAGCTTGGCTTAACATACGAAAACAGATACGAGATGTTCTTAATAGAGATTGGGACCCGATTGGTATTGCAAATGAGGTCACCGACGAATATGACATGTATATCGGGCACATTTACTCGCTTCTATCAAAATCCTCCAGCGAAAAGGAAATCGCAGAGTATTTATTGTGGGTGGAAGTTGAACGTATGGGCCTTAGTGCCACGCCTATTGACCGGTTGCTCTCTGTCGCCAAGAATCTGCGAGAACTAGACCTTCCTTCTTTGCGAAACCTTGTGTAAGCACAACGGAAGCGGGCACATCTCCCGATAAGTCGGCTTTGCGTCGAAGTGGCCCGAGCGGATTTGCCTTAAGCTGAGCCTACCTCTGCCCTCTAGGTTCTCTCATTGCGGATCTGATTCAATTTTTCAAGGAATGCCTTGCGCTGCCGGTTTGCCTCATCCGCCTTCCGGGTCTGGTCCGTAACATACCGCTGACCCTTCAGGCCGGAATTCTGGACGGACCGGATCCAGGCGCCCAGTTGTTTGGAGATACTCTCCACTTTTATTTTCAGATTCAAAATTTCAGATTCCAGAACGCGAAAGCCATCGAGGTCCTGCATTAGGCAGAGCATTGAACGGACCTCTCCCGCTGACCCACGGCCGATATACAAGAAGGCGAGCAGTTCCTGGTTGGTTCCTCTTTCAAATCCTTCGGCAATATTATTCGAGATGGAAACCGTTGCCCGCTCAAGCTGGTCGCGGAGGCTATGCTGCCTCCGAAAGGCTGATGTGCCGGTAAAGGTGTAAATTTGTGCTGCGAACTCAATGCTCGCCTGCCACACAGGAAGCTGTTCGAAACGCTCGTACTTCACCGTTCTTCCTCGCGAGTAGCGTTCAATCAGGAATCTTGAATCTGGAATCCTATCAGGAGTTTCTGAAGAGCGAATCAAACTTCTTCTTGGCGTCCTGGGCCTTTGATGCCGGGCGTTCGCCGCGGGCCAGCAGGACGGGATTGGGTGAGAAGTAGTCGCAGTAATTGGACGCTTCCTTGTCACCTACCCATTCGGCCTGCGTTTCAGCACACTGGTTGTGCTTGCCGGGGTCGTAGAAGCGGCAATTGCGGCAGCAGTGGAGGTCGGCATCACATTCGGGGCAGGTTTCGCGAGTCCCAACGCGCCCTCTGGCCTCAATAACCTTCCCGCACTTGCAGCAAGAAAACTGCACAAGGCTCCTCCTGAAGGCCTACCGCCCGCCTTGAGATTCACCTTAACCTGCCCATGCCCACAGCCTGCCTCGCGCGCCTATTGGGTTGGGCGCGCTTCGTCATCGTCCATCAATTCGGCGGCAATCCCCGGCGAGGGTGGAATGGCATCTTCTCCCGGTTCGCCTTCCAGCGCGGCGGCTTCGCGCTCCACAGGCTCAACTTCCGTAAGCAGCCTGAAATTGCGGTAGCGTTCGAGCCCGGTCCCGGCAGGAATCAGGCGGCCCATGATGACGTTTTCTTTGAGTCCGCGCAAATGGTCCACCGCGCCGCGGATGGACGCTTCGGTGAGCACTCGCGTGGTCTCCTGGAAGGAGGCCGCGGAAATAAACGAGTCGGTTGCAAGGGAAGCCTTGGTGATGCCGAGCAAAAGCGGCCGGCCGATCGCAGGCTTTCCACCCTCGGCTTTGACGCGCTCGTTTTCATCTCGGAACCTGAACCTGTCAACCTGCTCGTCGAGGAGAAACTCCGTATCGCCGGGATCTTCAACCTTGAACCAGCGCATCATCTGGCGTGAAATCACTTCAACGTGCTTGTCGTTGATGTTGACGCCCTGCAACCGGTAGACTTCCTGAATTTCATCCACCAGGTATTTCTGCATCTCTTTTTCACCGAGCACCGCCAGGATGTCATGCGGGTTGCGCGGTCCGTCCATCAAGGGCTCGCCCGCCTTGACGCGCTCGCCTTCCTGGACGGAGATGTGGACGCCCCGCGGCAGCATGTATTCTTTGGGCTCGCCGCGTTCGGGAACCACAACGACCTTCCTCTGGCCCTTGACCACGTCGCCGTATCGGACCACGCCGTCGATTTCAGTGATGACAGCGGGTTCGTGGGGCCTGCGGGCTTCAAAGAGTTCCTGAACGCGCGGAAGTCCGCCGGTGATATCTTTTGTCTTGGTTGTTTCACGCGGGATCTTAGCCAGAACATCGCCCGCGTTGACGGTGTCGCCTTCCTGGACCATCAAGTGCGCCCGAGACGGCATAAGATATTTCTTGGTTCCCTTGCTGGAAGAGATGCCTTTGCCGTCCGGCCTGATCACCAGTTGCGGCTGGTACTTTTCTTCCGGAGAATCCTTGACGACAAGCTGCGAGAGTCCGGTCACTTCATCCACTTGTTCCTGGAGCGTGATGCCCGGCTCCAGATCCTTGAAATGAACTTCTCCGGCCACTTCGGTCAGGATGGAGAATGTGTAGGGATCCCATTCCACGATGATGTCGCCCAGTTTAACGGGCGCGCCATCGGCGAAGCGAATCCTCGCGCCGTAGACGACCGAATAGCGTTCGCGCTCACGTCCCTTTTCATCGACGACGACAATGGAGCCGTTCCGGTTCATAACGACGTGGTAGCCGTCCCGATTGGTGACGGTCTGCAGGTTCTGGAATTTGATGAAACCGCTGTTTTTGGCTTCCAAAGTGGACTGTTCGGAAATACGGCTTGCCGTTCCGCCGATGTGGAAGGTCCGCATGGTGAGCTGGGTTCCCGGTTCGCCAATCGACTGCGCGGCGATGACTCCTACCGCCTCGCCGATTTCCACCAGACGCCCGGTGGCCAGATTGCGTCCATAGCACCGGATGCAGACGCCGCGCCGAGACTCGCAGGTCAGAACTGAGCGGATCTTGACCCGTTCGATGCCCGCCGACTGAATGGCCGCCGCAAGATCTTCATTGATCTCCTGGTTGTAGTCCACGATCACGTTGCCTTCATAATCCTTGATCTGTTCAAGCGAAACGCGCCCGACGATGCGGTCGCGGAGGGGTTCCACGACCTCGCCCGCTTCCACAATGGACTCGACATAAAGGCCGTCGACTGTGCCGCAATCGAATTCGGAGACGATGACGTCCTGCGCCACGTCCACCAGCCGGCGCGTCAGATACCCTGAATCGGCCGTCTTAAGGGCCGTGTCGGCCAAGCCCTTGCGCGCTCCGTGGGTGGAAATGAAGTATTGCAGAACATTCAGCCCTTCACGGAAATTGGCGGTGATGGGTGTTTCGATGATTTCTCCTGAAGGCTTGGCCATCAGTCCGCGCATGCCCGACAACTGGCGAATTTGCTGTTTGGAGCCGCGCGCTCCGGAATCTGCCATGACGTATACAGGATTGAGGCCTCCCTCTTTGTCCTGGTTTTCCATGGTCTGGAACATTTCGTCGGCGACACGGTCGGTGACGTTTGACCAGATTGCGATCACCTTGTTGTAGCGTTCGCCGTGCGTAATGGCGCCTTCCTGATATTGCTTTTCAACTTCAATGACTTCCTTCTGCGCTTCTTCAACCAAGTCGCTCTTGTTCAAGGGAACGACCAGATCGTCGATTCCCAGCGACATCCCTGATTTCGTCGCATAGAGGAAACCGAGAGACTTGACCTTGTCGACCATGGCGACGGCGGTCTCCACCCCAAACCGGAGATAGCAATAATTCGCCACCGCGCCCAGCCCCTTCTTGCGAAGCGTTCCGTTGATGAAAGGCATCTCGGGCGGCAGATGATCGTTGAAAATAACCCGGCCCACGGTGGTGTTGATGAACTGATGATTTAGTGTAAGGGGTTCGGTGTGCAACACGTCCTGGTCGTCATAAGCGGTGGTCAAATCAATCACGCGTCCCGTGTAGCGGAGGCGGATGGGCGTGCGCGTCCCAACGTCACCGCTTTCAAGCGCCAGGACGACTTCGTCGGAATTGGCAAAGGTGCGCCCTTCACCTTTCGCCCCTTTCTGCTCTTTCGTCAGGTAATAAACACCCAGCACAATATCCTGAGTGGGAATCGCCAGCGGCTGGCCATTGGCGGGCGAAAGGATGTTGTGGGAAGACAGCATCAGCACGGAAGCCTCGATTTGGGCCTCGGGTGACAGCGGAATGTGCACGGCCATCTGGTCGCCGTCGAAGTCGGCGTTAAACGCCGTGCAGACCATCGGGTGAATCTTGATGGCCTTGCCCTCAACCAGCACGGGTTCAAAAGCCTGGATACCCAGACGGTGGAGCGTGGGAGCGCGGTTGAGGAGGACCGGATGGTCCTTAATGACTTCTTCGAGAATGTCCCAAACCACGGGCTCCTGCCGCTCAACCATTTCCTTGGCGGCCTTGATGGTGGTGCAGTGGCCGGATTGTTCAAGGCGGTGGTAGATGAAGGGCTTAAAGAGCTCGAGCGCCATTTTCTTGGGCAAACCGCATTGATGGAGTTTCAAGTCCGGTCCGACGACGATGACCGAACGTCCGGAGTAGTCGACGCGTTTGCCGAGCAGGTTCTGCCGGAAGCGCCCCTGCTTGCCCTTGAGCGTATCGGAGAGCGACTTGAGCGGGCGGTTGTTGGCGCCGCGAAGAATTCGGCCGCGCCGCCCGTTATCGAACAAGGCGTCAACCGCTTCCTGCAGCATGCGCTTCTCGTTCCGGACGATCACGTCCGGCGCGTGAAGTTCCATCAACTTCTTCAGCCGGTTATTCCGGTTGATGACCCGGCGATACAGGTCGTTCAAGTCCGAAGTGGCAAAACGGCCGCCGTCGAGAGGCACGAGAGGCCGCAATTCCGGAGGGATAACCGGAAGAACGTCGAGAATCATCCATTCCGGCTTATTGCCGGATTTGCGAAACGCCTCTACAACCTTCAGGCGCTTGGCGTACTTGATTCGCTTCTGTTGAGAGCTGTCAGTCTTCATTTTCTCGCGCAGCTCAACCGATAGCGTTTCGATATCCACTTGTTTCAGGAGTTCCTTGATGGCCTCCGCGCCCATGCCCGCGCGAAACTTTCCGGCGTGCTCCTGCTGGAGTTCCCGGTAGCGGTCTTCGGTAAGGACTTCCTTTTCCTTGAGCGGAGATTCGCCCGGATCGACCACCACGTAGGCTTCAAAATACAGGATCTTTTCGAGGTCGCGGAGAGAGATGTCCAGAAGATGGCCGATGCGGCTGGGAAGCCCCTTAAAGAACCAGACGTGCGAGCAGGGCGCGGCGAGCTCGATATGGCCCAGGCGCTCGCGCCGCACTTTGGATAGGGTCACTTCCACGCCGCACTTGTCGCAGATGACGCCCCGGTGCTTCATGCGCTTGTACTTGCCGCACAAGCACTCCCAATCGGTTACGGGGCCGAAGATTCTGGCGCAGAACAGTCCATCGCGTTCCGGCTTGAAGGTTCGGTAGTTGATCGTCTCGGGCTTGGTGACCTCACCGTGAGACCACGACCGGATTTTTTCCGGGGAGGCTAAACTGATGCGAATTGCATCAAACTCACCAATCAGGCTAACTCGGTCATAAGGGCTGCTTCGAAACAATGTTTTCCTCCTTCTCAATCGAGAAGAGTTTTAGCGCTCTTGCTGGACGGCGCCAGGCGCCATCTTCCATCAACCTGCTGTATGAAACTATTCCGCTCCTACGGGGAGAGGCCGCGGTTCCTTGGGCTTCTTGATCAATTCCACGTCTAGGCAGAGACTCTGGAGCTCTCTTACCAGAACGTTGAACGATTCAGGAACGCCGGGTTCAATCGCAGCTTCACCCTTGACGATAGCCTCGTAAATCTTGGCGCGTCCGTAAACGTCATCGGATTTTGCCGTGAGCAGTTCCTGGAGGATGCAGGCGGCTCCGTAGGCTTCGAGCGCCCAGACCTCCATTTCGCCGAACCGCTGGCCGCCGAACTGCGCCTTGCCTCCGAGCGGTTGCTGGGTGATCAGCGAGTAGGGGCCGATCGACCGGGCGTGGATCTTGTCGTCAACCAGGTGCGAGAGCTTCAGCATGTAGATGTAGCCGACGGTTACCGGTTGTTCGAAAGGCTCGCCGGTCATGCCGTCCCGAAGGTCGATTTTCCCCGAAGTGGAGAGCCCGGCCTTTCCCAGATACAACTTGATTTCTTTTTCCGTGGCGCCATCGAACACCGGGGTTGCGAAACGAAACCCTTCATGCACGGAACGCGCATAATCAAGCAGTTCCTCTTCCTCCATCACGTCGAATTTTCCAGCCAGTGGAGTGCCGCGGAACATGCCGCTTAATTCCTGCCGGACTGCCTCCGCGTAGTTGTTCGCGCCGAGCAGATCGCGGACCTTCGTGCCCAATTCCCGCGCCGCCCATCCCAAATGGGTTTCCAGGATTTGGCCGACATTCATACGGGAAGGCACGCCGAGGGGATTCAGGACGATCTCGACCGGTGTTCCGTCCGGCATGTAAGGCATATCTTCTTCCGGAAGGATTCGGGCAATCACGCCCTTGTTGCCGTGCCGGCCCGCCATCTTGTCCCCAACGGACAACTTCCGTTTCATGGCGATATAAACCTTGACCAGCTTGATCACTCCGGGCGGCAGTTCGTCGCCCTTCTTGAGTTTGTGCTCTTTCTCTCCGGTGATCTTCCGCAGGATGTCGATCTGCCGTGAGGTCATCTCTTCGATTTCATCAATGCCTTCAAGCAGCGTGGGATCCTTTTTGACGATTTTCATCCTCTTGAGGTTGCGTCCGGTGAGGTGGGCCAGGATCTCCCGCGTTAGCTCCGTCCCCTTGGTTAGAAGGCGCTTGTTGGTCTTTTCATCATGGAGGTCGATCTGCAGTTTCTCGCCTTCCAGAAGGGTGCAGAGGCGGTTCAGCCGCTCGTCGTTGAGGATGCGGATTTCGTCGTTGAGGTTCTTTTCGAGACGCCCGACTTCACCCTCCTCAATAGCCTTGGCGCGCGCGTCTTTCTCCGCTCCCTTGCGAGAGAAGATTTTGACGTCCACGACGATGCCCTCAATGCCCGGCGGGCAGTTCAAGGAGGCATCGCGGACGTCGCCGGCCTTTTCTCCGAAGATCGCCCGCAGCAGTTTTTCCTCGGGGGTCAATTGCGTTTCGCCCTTGGGCGTTACTTTGCCGACCAGAATGTCTCCCGGCTTGACGTAGGCGCCGATGCGGATGACGCCGCTTTCATCTAGATCCCGGAGCAGGCTCTCGGAGACGTTCGGGATGTCGCGTGTGACTTCTTCAGGTCCCAGCTTCGTATCCCGCGCTTCAATTTCGAACTCTTCGATGTGAATGGAAGTGTAAGAGTCCTCCTTGACAAGCTTTTCGCTTACCAGGATGGCGTCTTCAAAGTTGTAACCTCTCCAGGGCATAAAGGCGACCAGGACGTTGCGGCCGAGCGCCAGTTCGCCGTGGTCTGTGCAGGGGCCGTCGGCCAGCACTTGCCCCGCTTTAACGTGTTGCCCCTTTCGCACCACGGGTTTCTGGTTGATACAGGTGTTCTGGTTGGACCGACGAAACTTGATCATCTGGTAGATGTCCGCGCCGACTTCGCGGGAGAGCTGGCCGCTCTGGCCGTTGCCTTCAACCCGCACGATGATCCGTTCGCTGTCAACGCTGTCGACGGTCCCATTGCGCTTGCAGATGACGACCGCGCCGGAATCGCGCGCCGTCACCTCTTCCATGCCGGTCCCCACCAGCGGAGACTGGGCCCGCAGCAGGGGAACGGATTGGCGCTGCATGTTTGATCCCATCAGCGCGCGGTTGGCGTCGTCGTTTTCGAGGAAGGGAATCAGCGACGCCGCCACGCTGACCAATTGCTTGGGGCTGACGTCGACATAATCCACTTTTTCGCGTTGCACCAGAATAAAGTCTCCGGTTTGCCGCGCGTTGATCAGTTCGTTGGCAATGTAGCCTTTTTCATCAATCGGGACGTTGGCCTGCGCGACGATATATTGGTCTTCTTCCCACGCAGACAAGTAGAAGGAGTAGGGCTCGTATTCGACCCCTTTGCGCTTTTTTTGCCGCAACTCCTCGTTAAGGGTTTCGACCTCGCCCTGCTCGACGTGCTCGCCCACCTTATACGGACCGTCGCCGCCGTGCGTGACGGTGATGTAGTCGGTGATCCTCCCGCCCCGCACTTTCCGGTAGGGACTTTCGATAAAGCCGTACTCGTTGATGCGGGCGTAGCAGGATAGCGACGAGATCAACCCGATGTTGGGTCCTTCGGGAGTCTCAATGGGGCAGATTCGGCCGTAGTGGGTGGGGTGGACGTCGCGGACTTCGAACCCGGCGCGCTCCCGCGAAAGTCCGCCGGGACCAAGCGCCGACAGCCGCCGCTTGTGGGTGATTTCCGACAGCGGGTTCGTCTGGTCCATGAACTGCGACAACTGCGAGGAGCCGAAAAATTCGCGAATCGCCGCCATGACAGGCTTGGCGTTGATCAGGTCGTGCGGCATGGCGGTGGACATTTCCTGGTAGACCGACATCTTTTCCTTGATAGCTCTTTCCATGCGGACCAGTCCCAGCCGGAACTGGTTTTCAAGCAATTCGCCGACAGCCCTCACGCGCCGGTTGCCCAGGTGGTCGATGTCATCCACTTCATACTTTCCACCGGGATTCTTCCGGATATTGAGGAGGTAGCGGATCGTCGCGTAGAAATCGTCGGGATCAAGCGTGCGCTTATCGAGGGGGAGCTGCACCGGCGCCGTTTCAGAATGCTCGGTGGCAAGGGTGGCTTCGCAGCCGCGTTCGACTTCGGTGCAAATGTTCCCTTCGCGCTTTCGGACGTACATCTTTTCCTGGTCGACCACAACGTAGAAAGGGGTGGTGGGCAGGTTCCGGGCATCCTCGATCTCGAATTGCGTGGCTTTATCGTCCAGCCGCATCTTGAGCTTGCTGTAGTACCCGAGTTTAATATTGAACTTCAGGCGCCCAACCCTCGAAAAATCGTACTTCCGGGGGTCAAAGAACATTCCCGTGAACAGCGCCGTGGCTGTGTCAAGAGTGGGTGGATCGCCGGGGCGCAGCTTCCGGTACATTTCAATCAAGGCTTCTTCGCGTGATTTGATGGAGTCGCGCTTCAGGGTCTGGCTGATAACCACGCCGATATCATCGCGCTCCGGGAAGAAGACCGCGATTTCCTGAATGCCTGCGTCGATCAGAGAGTTCAGAACGGCCGGAGTGATCTCGTTGTTCGCTTCCACCAGAACTTCGCCCGAGGAGAGATCGGCAATATCGTCCGCCGCGTACGCGCCTTCCAGATCATGCGCGCCGATTTCCACCTGAGTAATGTGGGCTTTCTGGAGTTCCTTGAAGACGGAGGGCGTAATCTTTTTTCCCGAAGCGATGATGGTTTCGTGAGACCGTGGATGCTCGACGCTCTTTGAAAGCCTGGCGCCGCGCAAACCGTCGGAAAGCTTCCAGAAGAGCTTTCGATCCTTAAGGGTGATGCTTTCGATCTGGTAGAAAGTCTTGAGGATCTCGGGGTTGGTCTTGAGGCCCAGCGCGCGCAGAAAGATGGTGCCCAGAATCTTTCGCTTTCGGTCGATCCGCACGTACAAGATGTTCTTTGTGTCGTACTCGAACTCAACCCACGACCCGCGGTAGGGAATAAGCTTGCCGAGGAAATAGGACTTTGCGGCGTTCGATTCGAAGAAGACTCCCGGCGAACGGTGCAGCTGGCTGACGATCACGCGCTCGGTCCCGTTGATGATGAAGGTCCCGTTCTCGGTCATCAGAGGGATCTCGCCGAAGTAAACCTCCTGCTCCTTGATGTCGAGGATATTGCGGGGGCCGGACTCGCTTTCCTTATCGTACATCGTCAAGCGGATGGTAACTTTAAGGGGGGCGGCAAAGGTCATGCCGCGCTCCTGGCACTCGGTCACGTCATACTTGAGCTGCAGGGTAACCGGATCGCCGCACTTGTGGCAGAAATCGACTTCATTTTTATTGAAGGTTCCGCACTTCTGGCAAAGCACGTCGCCGGCCTTGAACGGGTCGGTGACCACCGTATATCCGCATTGTTTGCAGGTCCGCCGCAAATGGTGAAGCCCGCGAAGGCTTCCGCACTTGCATTCCCAGTTCCCAATCGAGTAGTCGACGAAGTCCAGCTGGGCGACGCCGCGGAAGTCCGTAATAGGGAAGACGGAATTAAAGACCGCCTGCAGCCCGGAATCGTCGCGCTCAGAGGGCAGGAGGTTCATCTGCAAAAAACGCTCGTAAGAGCGCCTCTGCACCTCGATCAGATTCGGAATCTGGATTACGGACGGTATTTTAGAGAAATCAATCCGACGCGGCACACTACCATTGGAGCCGTTTGGCATTCGTTATACTCCTCACCTGGTTTTTCAAAGGGCTTTGGGTTAAAAGAGACACGCACACTCTTTAAGTTTAGATGCATGAGAGGGGCTGGGGGATGCAATATCCCCCCCGGGCGAAGCAAGACGCCTTCACCCATGCTAAGTTGAATCGAGAGCTTCGTTCTATCAGCACCAGTCCTCTTGGTCTCAATCACAAAAACGCCGACGACCGGGCTTTGCAGGCCGCATTCCCTGGTTGCAGGGGAGTTACTTTACTTCAACCGTTGCGCCTGCCTCGGTGAACTTCTTCTTGATGGTCTCCGCCTCATCTTTAGAGACGGCTTCCTTAATGGGCTTGGGGGCGCCGTCCACCAAATCCTTGGCCTCTTTCAGGCCGAGGCTTGTCACCTCGCGGACCGCCTTGATCACGTTGATCTTGTTCGCGCCAACGCTGGTGAGAACCACGCTGAATTCCGTCTTTTCCTCCGCAGCAGCTCCCGCGCCACCCGCACCCGGAGCTCCCGCCACGACGACCGGAGCCGCAGCAGCGGCGGAAACACCCAATGTTTCCTCGAGCTTCTTCACCAACTCTGAGGCCTCAAGCAGCGTCAGCCCTTTAATTTCTTCGACAATTTTATCGATTGCTTCGGACATCTTCTCTTTTTCCTCCTGAAATTTCCTGGCTTGGCTTCTTTTCGGTGAAGGGGAGTCCCTTCTTAGCCGAATTTAGCTGCCGGATGCCTTAAACTTGTTTTCCTTAACTCCCTGCTGAATAACCCTCGCCAGATTCCGGCCAACCGCCGAGACGGCCACCGCAAGCTGCTGCCCCGGAGATTTGATGACAAAAAGCGCCTTGGCAAACAATTCCTCACGGGACGGGAGGCTGGCGATCGATTCCCACTCCGCCATCGAAACGACTCGGCCTTCCACAATCCCGGTTTTAAACACCAGGGCCGGGTTTTCTTTGGCATAATCCACCAGCAGCTTTGCCAGCGCCACAGGATCGGTTTCCGTATAGGCCAAGGACGTTGTTCCCCGCAGATTCTTTGCGCCAGGCTCGATCTGGGTGCTTTTCGCCGCCCGCTCAATCAAGCTGTTTTTGACCACTTCGTAGCGGGCGCCGATTTTGGAAACCTGGCTCCGAAGCACGGTATCCTGCGCAACCGTCAAGCCTTCAAAGCCTGACAAAATGACGGTGCGCGCTTTCTTAAGCTCCTCATGGAGAGTTTCCGCTTTCTTTTGTTTATCTTCCCGGTTCATCGTGCTCCTCACGCTATGTTTCTAAACCTGCTAGACCGCTTCTACAGAGGCGGGATCGATGGGGACGGCCGGTCCCATCGTCGATGAGATGACAATGGTGTGGACGTAACGTCCCTTCGCAGTTGCCGGTTTTGCCTTGATGACGCTGCTAATCAGAGCCTTGGCGTTCTCCGCCAATTGCTCCGCCTCAAAAGAAACCTTTCCTACCGGGCAATGGATGATGCCGGTCTTGTCAACACGGAACTCAACCTTGCCGGCCTTGAGCTCCTTTACCGCCCGCGCTACATCCATCGTGACGGTGCCGGTTTTGGGGTTGGGCATCAATCCCCGAGGACCCAGCACCTTGCCCAGCCTGCCCACGGACTTCATCATGTCCGGAGTGGCCACGACGGCATCAAACTCCAGCCATCCGCCCTGGATTTTCTGAGCCAGATCTTCACCGCCGACTTCATCGGCTCCGGCTTCACGCGCTTCGCGAACCTTGTCGCCGGAAGCAATTACAATTACCCGGGTCTCTTTCCCGAGTCCGTGGGGCAGCACAACCGTGCCGCGCACCATCTGGTCGGCGTGCTTCGGATCCACTCCCAAGCGCATCGCCACCTCGACGGTTTCGTCGAATTTGGCAAACGCCGCTTTTTTGACCACCGGCATTGCATCCGGGAGCGCGTAGGAAGCCTTGTCCACCATTTTTGCGCTCGCCTCGTATTTTTTCCCCACTTTTTTCTTCCTCTCTGCTGCTTGAAGCCCCTGCCGCCTGAATTCCCGGATTCCCCATCAGGAGGCGATATCAATTCCCATGCTGCGGGCCGTGCCTTTAATCGTGGCGATGGCGGCTGCCAGGTCGCGCGCGTTAAGATCGGGGTGCTTCTGTTTGGCAAT
>JAJYHU010000414.1 GCA_021784615.1 Acidobacteriota bacterium
TGAAAATATTAAAACAATTCTTCAAGCGGCAGGAAGCTCTTTGCGCGATGTGGTTCGAGTCGGCGTGTTTCTTTCCGATATGAAAAACTTTGCCGCCATGAATGAAGTTTACGCGGAGTTTTTCCCCAAGGATCAACCGGCCCGTACGACAGTAGGCGTCAATCTGCAAAAAATCAAGGTGGAAATCGATTGCATTGCCCGAGTGAGCAAATCCCGCAAGCGAAAATGAACTCGAGGAACCCATGGACTCTCACGAGCTGCCAACCCCGGCATTAACCGTGGATCTGGATGTTCTCGAGCGCAATCTTGACCGGATGGCCGCGTATTGCCGGGAACACGGGCTTGCTCTGCGCCCCCACACGAAGACTCACAAAACCCCCGAAGTAGCTCGGATGCAGATGGACCGCGGGGCGTCAGGCTTGACCGTAGCGAAGGTGGGCGAAGCGGAAGTGATGGTGGCGGCAGGCCTGGACAAGATCCTGGTGGCCTATCCTGTCTGGGGCAGCGAGAAGCTTGAACGCCTTGCGAGGCTGGCGCATGACCGCGAGGTATTGGTTTCAATTGATAGCGAGGCAACGGCGCAAGCGCTTTCCCACGCCGCCCATGCGCTGGATGCCACATTCGGCATTCTGGTGGAATTCGATGCGGGATTGCATCGCTGTGGACTGTCGCCCGGACCCGAATGCGTTGCGTTGGCGCAAAAGATAAGCAAACTTCAGGGCTTGAAGTTCCGTGGATTAATGACGTTTCCCGGCAACATCTGGGGCACGAAAGAGGAACGGAAGCAAGAAATAAAGAAGGTTATCGTACGATTTGAAAGTGTGATGGAGGCTTTCGGCAAGGCAGGCATGGAGGTGGAAATCGTTTCCGGAGGCTCAACACCTTCAGCCCTTATGTCTCACCAAATTCCTGGTCTTACGGAAATTCGGCCCGGGACCTATGTTTACAACGACCTGAACACTTATTACCAGGGTGCCTGCGCGCTGGAAGATTGCGCGGCGAAGATTGTTACCACCGTCGTCTCAACGGCTGTCCCCGGGCGCGCCATGATTGACGCTGGATCGAAAACATTCTCCTCTGAATCTCTGCATGCGGGGCCGGCGACGGGGTTTGGACACGTTGTGGAAGACCCTGACACACCCCTCATCGCTCTAAATGAGGAACACGGCTATCTGGATATTGCCCGTTCATCCCGCGCTTTCCGAGTGGGGGACGTACTCACGGTAATTCCCAATCACGTCTGCACGTGCGTCAACATGTATGATGAAATCTTTCTTCTCCGCGGAGGGCGTGTCCAAGGTGCGTGGCGTGTTGCTGCACGCGGAAAAGTCCGATAGCAGTTTCAATTGTCCGTTGCGCAATTGGCAAGCACTCTTCCCTTTCCGGCAAGACCGAACTCGAATGCAGTCAGGTCACCCCAAGTCATAACATTCTTGCAAATATGCGTGGATTCAGTAGCATAATGAAGTTGTTAGCTTCCAAGATTAAGATGGTTGCAGCCAGCGACGTCGGAGTCTGACTTTTTTAAAGCGCCGGCAATGGAATACGGGATTACGCCTGAAAACAATCACGAATGGGGTTCAATGAAACCGAAAGTTGGAAATGAGAATCATCTGGGACCAGTCAATCCTTTCACTTTAGGCAATGCTTTTATCGAGGCCTCCTTAAAGTTAGGGTGGGTTGAGGTCGAACAGCTGGAACGCCACCGGCGTTACTACATCACATCCAAAGGCTTCGATGAGATGGGAAAGCTCGGAATGGACTTAGAAAAAACTCTCCATTATCGGCCACCGATCTCAGACCAGGAAGGCCATGCTCCCTCCCGGCCACACCGCCATCACCATCCCCGAAGGCGTTAGCCTTCGGTACATCAAAAATAACTGGCCCTCAGTGGCGCCACCAGGACGATAATCAATAATTGGGAGCATCCCTAGGCTGATTTAGCTTGTTAAAAGGATGCCGTGTTTCAGAGGCAGAAACAAGAAAGCCGCTCGCAATTTATTGCATGTCTCATCGTGATTCAAGTGACGCTTCAAAACATAAATCCCGGTTCTCGCCGGTCTGAACGAAAGCTTACAAGGAAGGCCGTCGTGCTCCTGGTTGAATCCGGCGAGGAAACAACGCCTCATGACGCATTGACCGTCAACGTTTCCGACTACGGCATCAGGGTGGAGGCGCATGCTCCGTTAACTCCGGGTCAGGTTCTATACCTCGTTCTACCCGGAGATCCAACCGGTCCATTGCGCTGTCTGGTGGTATGGTCGGCAGACGTTACTTCTGACGGAAAGAGTGAGGCCGGGCTTGAATTCCTCCGGCATGCCACGACGCGCTCGGAATCCTAGCAATACCCATCGCTGCTTCAGCGCCACCCGACCGGCAGGCTGGCGGCATTCCTCCACAACTAAGGATTGAACCTTTCGGAATTACACCAAAGGTGCTCCCGTGGACAGTCAACTGCGTGAAGGCCGGGGCGGGAGAAAAGCCACCGGGAAGAAATTCATGGCTCCTGGCGGTGGCGGCGGGGACGCTTATTGGCCGGCAGAATCTTCTTGCGCACTCGGATCGAGGCAGGCGTAACTTCAACATATTCATCTTCCGCGATAAACTCCATCGCAAGTTCAAGATTAAGGAGATGGGGAGGAACTAGACGAACAGCCTCATCCGCCACGGAGGCGCGCATGTTGGTCTGCTTCTTCTCCTTGACGACATTCACGTCCATGTCATCCCATCTCGCGTTTTCGCCAACCACCATACCTTCGTAGACACCTACGCCCGGCCCCACGAAAAGTTCCCCGCGTTCCTGCAGGTTGAATAGGGCGTACGCAGTGGAAGTTCCCGCCCGGTCGGCAATCAGCGAACCGGTCAGCCGCCTCCCAATGTCTCCCTGCCAGTTGCTATAGCCGTCGAAGAGCGTATTCATCACCGCCGTCCCGCGCGTGTCCTTCAAAATCTCGCTGCGCAGCCCGATAAGCCCCCGCGAAGGAATGACAAACTCCAGCCGCACCCGGCCGCCAGGCCTTCCGTGCCCGACCATCTTGGTGTTGACACCCTTGCGGGTGCCAATCTTCTGCATGAGCACCCCGACGAACTCGGCGGGGCAGTCGATAATAAGCTGCTCAATCGGCTCCTGCACCTTGCCATCGACCTCGCGAGTAACAATTTCAGGTTTGCCGACCGCGAGCTCGTATCCTTCACGCCGCATTGTTTCAACCAGGATCGCCAATTGCAATTCACCGCGTCCTAAGACTTTGAATGACTCGGTGTTTTCGGTGTCTTCCACGCGCAGGGCCACATTAGTCAGCAGTTCTTTTTCCAGGCGCTCGCGAAGATGCCGGGACGTCACATAGGCGCCCTCGCGCCCGGAGAACGGCGAGGTGTTCACTGTAAAAACCATGGAGATGGTCGGCTCATCCACCGGAACTTGCACCAGCGCCCGCGGGGTTTCAAGGCTCGTCACCGTCTCGCCGATCGTAATCCCCTCGACGCCGGCAACAGCTACAATCTCTCCAGCTTCCGCCCGATCGATATCAACGCGTTCGAGGCCTTCGAAGCCGTAAAGTTTGGTAATGCGAGTCGTCTGGATCGCGCCGTCTAGCTTGACAATCGCAACTTCATCCCCGCGCGTAAGTGCACCCGAAAAGATGCGCCCAATGGCAAGACGTCCGTGATACTCGCTGTAATCCAAGTTAACCACCAGCAATTGCAGGATGTCCGCCGGGTCGCCTCCCGGTGGTGGAATATGCTTCAAAATCGCCTCAAAAAGCGGCTTTAGATTTTCTGTGGGATCATCGAGCGCAGTTTTCGCGATGCCGCGGCGGGCGATGGCGTAAAGAATGGGGAATTCGAGCTGCTCCTCGGTGGCATCCAGGTCAATAAAGAGGTCGTAAATCTCATTGATAACCTCCTGGGGCCGGGCGTCGGAACGGTCAATCTTGTTGACCACAACGATAGGCACGAGCTTCGCTTCAAGCGCTTTGCGTAAAACGTAGCGCGTCTGTGGCAATGGACCCTCGCTCGCATCCACGAGCAGCAGGACGCCGTCTACCAGCCTCAGGGCCCGCTCCACTTCTCCCCCAAAGTCGCTGTGGCCGGGAGTATCCACAATGTTGATTTTGATGCCGTTATAGAAAACGGCAGTGTTCTTGGCCAGGATCGTGATGCCGCGTTCGCGCTCGAGATCGTTTGAATCCATCACGCGCTCAACCAATTCCTGGTTAGCTTTGAAAATCCCGCTTTGCCGCAGCATGCCGTCTACCAGCGTGGTTTTGCCATGATCAACGTGCGCGATAATCGCGATGTTGCGAATTGGTCTTGTCATAGTCTCCTGCTCAAACCGCCCACGGTCGCCCTCTCAACCGACATAGGTCTGGGAACCGTGTTGCAGGGCAATCCCTGGCCAGCAAGCTTCAATGAAGAAAGTCCGGCTGGAAGCACAACGTTAACGGCCAAAACGCTGTGGCAAGTCTGATCTCTTATGTTAAAGCATAAGGGCGCAATCCGGAAACAACGATCTTGGAAGATTCGTGCAGGAGGCGCAGAGCGCTGCCACAACCCGAGCGGCAGGTGCAGCCCCGTTTCGCTCCATTGGAGGAAGTCCGAACCGCCTACCGATAGTAACCGTGGGATCGCAGATACTGTACCAGCTTGCCCGGGTAATTCGTCTGGATTCCGTCTGCACCGGCCTTAATGGCCGCCCCCCAACCAGCAGGATTATCAGTCGTCCCCATGCGGTCCACGTAGATCAGATCGCCGGCCTGCTTGACCACGGAAATGACGGAAGGTTTGAAATCGAAGGCGGAGAAGGCAAAGATCTTCGGGTGAAAAGTATCGATGAGTTGCCGCGCAAACTCCGGACACACGGATTCCGGCATGATCTTGATCGCGGGGTCCAATCGGACCACGTCCTGGGAAAAGGTCGCGCTATAATTTGGGTAGACCACCGTA
>JAJYHU010000191.1 GCA_021784615.1 Acidobacteriota bacterium
GGCAAGGTGATGTTTGTGCGCGCGCAGTGGCACCGGAACAGCAACTGGCGTCGGCCGGTGGCTGATCCGCAATTAGAGCGCCTGATCAATTGGCGGATGTACAAGGAGTATTCCGGCGGCTTGATGGCGGAGCTGGCATCCCATCAGATCGACATTGCAAACTGGGCCTTTGAAGCGGAACCCGTGAGCGTGGTGGCCACGGGCGGCATTGATTATTGGAAAGACGGCCGCGAGACGTGCGACAACGTTGAGGCCATCTTCGAGTATCCCGAAGGGAGGAAATTGCTTTACAGCTCCATCCTCTACAATGCCCACTTCGGATTCAACGAGCAGATCATGGGCGACCAGGGAACTCTGATTACCACAATAGGGAAAGGCATGTACTACCATGAGGCCGTTCACAAGGTGACGAAGGGCGCCGCCAAGGAGAATTGGTGGGCAGGCGCCACCGTCGCGCAGGAAGCCGAACAAAAGGGTATCCCGATCTTTCCCGAGCAGATGAGCGGCCAGGGCGAAGGCAGCTTTATGGAACGCGAACTCCTCTATGCAAAGCGCTGGCTGGCCTCGATGGGCATCTATGAATACGAGGAAACCCACGAACCAAGGTGGAGTGAGCTGCACAATCTTATGCTCAGCATTCGCGATGGGAAGCCGGCGGTGGCCCCTCTCGAAATCGGCATGGCCGATGCTCTGGGCGTGATTTACGCCAACCGGGCCATTGAGACCGGACAGAAGGTCTCCTGGCCGAAGAAAGAGACTTAGCGCGTTCCCGATCCCATGAATTCAGGAAGACTCGCACTGGTCTCAAGCGTCAGCAGGCAGTGGTATCCTCATTACATGAGCTTCCCCCGGCGAGACCTTGCGTTTTCTCGGCAGGACTTTCTTTGGCAAATATCCTTTCTCCTTTTGCTGCTCCTGTGCGGCCATTCGCCTGCTTATGCGGCCGATTCATTAGTCCGGTATGAGGCCTCGCACCAGGCGATGGGGACGGTCTTTACCATCGTGGCCTATGGTTCAAACCCCGCTTATCTGGAAGAGGTCGCCGACCAGGCTTTCAGGGAAATTGACCGTCTGGACGACCAGATGAGCAATTACAAACCGGAGAGTGAACTGTCCACCATCAACCGCCACGCCTACCGCCAAAGGGTTGTTGTAGAGCCGCACCTGTTCAAGCTCCTTGAAAATTCTCTCCGCTATAGCGAAGAAACCGGTGGAGCTTTTGATATTACCGTCGGTCCATTGATGAAATCGTGGGGATTTTTTCGCGGAGGGGGCCACTTGCCACGGGCTTCGGAATTAGCCCAAGTGCTCAAGCGCGTCGGCTATCGACATGTGAAGCTTGAAGCCGCCGCGCGAACCATTCAGTTTGACGAACCTGGAATCGAGATTGACTTGGGCGGGATCGCCAAGGGCTATGCCGTCGATCAGGTTGTGAAAATTCTGGATTCGGATGGCGTCAAACAAGCGCTTATTTCAAGCGGCACCAGCAGCGTTTACGCTCTTGGGTCGCCTCCTGGCGAACACGGGTGGAAAGTTTTCGTGCGCGATCCTCTTGACACCAAGAAGGCGGCTCGCGTTTTGCGGCTCCAGAACCTCTCGCTGTCGGTTTCCGGTGACTACGAGAAGTTCTTTAAATTAGGCGGCAAGATTTACGCCCACATTATGGACCCGCAAACCGGCATGCCGGTCGAAAACATGCTATCGACGGTTGTGGTTTCCCCTTCTGCGACCGATAGCGATGCGTTGTCGACTGCTTTCTTTGTGGAAGGAGTCAGGCGGAGCCGGGACTACATCGACCTTCATCCTAATCTCACCGCCATTTTCTACCTACCAGGCCACTCCGGACACGCCTTTCAACAGATTGTCCTGAAATCAAGTGTGACAAAACTCCCTGCCGGTAGTTTTGTGAGAATCGCCGGGAATTAGCCCGGACGCTCCCCTCGGCGAAGCAGCAGGTCCGCAGGTGCTTTTCCCAGAACGAGTCTATGAGGGATTCTCTGCCTCCACAAAATGCGGTTCGCAGTGGAATTGTTTTGAGGATTTAACAAGAGAATAACGACTTCGTACGTCCAAGAGAAAAGGGCTCCAGTCCTGTGGGCCTTGATCGCGGAGTGTGAATTAGAGGGTAGGAATCCAGGGGAATAAGCGCTGGGGGTGGCCCGTATAACCTATGCCCCTGCTGCGGTTGAAACGCTCTTTTCAATTGGAGCGTCCACCAGATTGCCCCACTCAGTCCAGCTCCCATCGTAGTTGCGGACGTTTTTGAAGCCCAGCAAGTATTTCAGTACAAACCACGTGTGTGAACTGCGCTCGCCGATCCGGCGGTATGCAACCGTTTCACGATCCGGACGGATGCCTTGGGAATCATACAAGTTGAGCAATCCGTCATAAGGTTTGAAAGTTCCGTCCTCGGCAACGGTTTTGGACCAGGGGATATTCGCAGCACCAGGAATGTGCCCGGCACGCTAAGCTGTTTCGGTCATACCCGGAGGCGCAATGACTTTCCCTGTAGACTCGTCCGGCGAGTGAACGTCGACTAAAGAAGCATTCTTTTGGGCCATGATTTGGAAGATTTGCACTCTTTTTGCCCGGACACCTTCCACGGGTCGGCCTGCTTTGTAAATGGCTGGGGTTATTGGGGGAATATCCATTGTGAAGGCCGTTTTTCCAGTTCCCATTTTTCCCGGCCACTGTTCATTAACCTCACATCCTGATGGCCGTAATATATGAATTGCCACAGAGCGTCGGCGAACCAATTGCTGTTTTCGCCATATAGGATCACGGTGGAATCGTTTGAAATGCCCGATTTGCCACAGAGGTCTTCAAATTTTCTTTGGCCAAGGAAATCGCGGCGGACATTATCCTGAAGTTGGGCCTGCCAGTTCCAGCCTATGGCGTTCTTTATGTGTTCTTTTTCGTATGCGGTTGTATCAAGGTCCACCTCAACCAGACGAGCTTGGGGGTCATCCGTATGATGGGAGACCCAGTCAGTGCTCACCAGAACTTCTGGATGTTTGTAATCACCCATTGAAACAACAACCTCCTACTCAAAGTTGACTTCTTTCACCCGCTTAAAGGGGGAAAAATTGGAAACAAGAAAGGTATGTTTGACTTCAATACCCAGAACAATAAGAGTTGCAGGCATACATTGCGGCCGCGGCACGAGGATCGCTTTTGGAGAGACACAATAGAAACAAACCTTTTCATATCAACCTGATGGTCGTATTGTAGTTATGCTGCCACTCACGCCGTTAGATTTGAACTTCCGCCGGCGCCGGCTAGTCGCGCGCTTAGCCAGGCGTTAGCAGCCCAAGATTGTTTTAGCGGGAAGCCTGAGAAGTACCATTAACGATAGTTAGTGCGAGGATACTCTCGCTCACATAGACGGGTGGCGCTCGGTCGAACGGGTTTGCGCGTCATCAAGGCTGAGGGACGGTGTAAATCCCGCCTGCCGGAATTATTTTGCTATATTCTTCATATCGTTCCCAGCCGATCTCAATTGTGTGACTAATCACGTGAAGCAGTAGGAGGTTTGACTGGGGGCTTAAAAATTGTTATGATAGCTATAGTTTTGGGCGATGGTGATCATGTAACCTGCTGGGATTGCAATGCTTAGAGGAACACGTCGGGGCAAAAGCAGGGTGACGCAAAGCCGCAGAAACGGAACCGGCGCCAGAAGGGAAGTCTCTTCTCAGAGAACTTCCCCGCGAAGTTCGAGTTCCCGATCCGGCGCTCCGGCGAAGCTCAGAAGCGGCGTTCTTGTCTCGCCGCGCCAAAAAAAACATCAGGTTGTAAACGCGCGTTTGCATCCGAGGGCAGATTATGATGCTGCACTGAAGAACTTTGAAATTGCTCTTGGTTACTTCAGAAAGCGCAACTACGAGAAGGCGTCCACGTTTTTTGAAAAGGTTCTTGCGAGCCCGGTCCGGGAGGTTGCGGAGAGAGCCAGCATGCACCTGCGCATTTGTGAGCAGAAGACCCGCCAGCAAGCTCCTCCAAAGACTGCTGAGGATTCGTACCTTCGGGGGATCGCCGCTCTGAACAGCCGCGAGTTGGAGCACGCGATTCAATACCTTAGTAAATCGGACAAGATGGTGCCCAATCAAGAACACGTGCATTATGCCTTGGCAGCTGCCTACGGACTCCAGGGCGACTGGGACGCCTCATTGATTTACCTGCAGAAAGCCATCGAACTTCAGCCCAAGAATCGTGTTCAGGCCCGCCTTGACGATGATTTCAAGGTTCTGGCGGGCGATCCGCGTTTCGAGCGGCTTGTCGGCCTCCGCACATCATAAGCATCTAGGGGTCCCGCACTCCTCGAAGGTCTCCTTCGTGGGACAGAACGAAAAGAGAGCAAAATGAGGGTTGTTGCCATCGGAGGGGGGACAGGACTGGCAGTTTTATTGCGCGGCATGAAGCGGCACGTGGGAACAGACGCTGATTCCGGACCGGATCCGAAGATTTCCAAGCTTACGGCCGTTGTGACCGTGACGGATGAGGGAGGGAGTTCAGGGCGTCTCCGGCGTGATTTTGGCATGTTGCCTCCCGGAGATATCCGCAACTGCCTGGTTGCCCTGGCGGAGGATGAAAAAATCCTGACACGCCTGTTCAACTATCGATTTGCGGCCGGACGGGGTCTCCGAGGTCACAGCCTCGGAAACTTATTCCTCACCGCGCTGACCAACCTGACAGGCGATTTTTCAAAGGCGGTAAAGTTGACGAGCGAGGTTCTCGCCGTGCGCGGCGAAATCTTTCCCGCGACGCTTGCTGATGTCCATTTGCAGGCGCTCCTGTCAGACGGCCGGCGCGTTGAAGGCGAGTCCCGCATTCATAAAACGACGGTTCCGATCCGCAGGCTCTCCATTATCCCGGCGCGTTGCCGCCCGATGCCTGAGACTCTTAAAGCGATTGAGCAAGACGACTTGATTACTCTTG
>JAJYHU010000092.1 GCA_021784615.1 Acidobacteriota bacterium
GGAGGAACCGCCGGAGTTGGTACCGGAAGGCGGCAAGCTGCTGCAAGCTCAAATGCTCGATCTTTGCGGCGGACGGCCGTGCGCGCGTTTTTTTCACCTGATAATTATATCATAATGTGATGTAATGGGCATTGGCGGCTGGGCACGGGCCGCCGGCGGTTTTATTGAAGACGATTGTGTGTTGACAAAAGCAAGCGTGCCGGGTGATGATAATACGGTTCGGCTGCTATATTTTGAGGGACAATAGTGTGAAGACTTACTTTTTAAAGAAACGGCATGGAAAGATTCGGTGGCATCTGGTGGACGCCAAAGGGATTGTTTTAGGGCGACTGGCGGCTAGAAGCTCCAGGGTTTTGATGGGGAAGGACTCGCCCGATTGGACACCCTTTGCCGATCATCGGGAAGGGATCATCGTGATCAATGCCGAAAAGGTTCGACTGACCGGTCGGAAGCTCGACCAGAAGTTCTACCGGCATTATACGGGATATCCGGGCGGGCTTCGTGAAATCTCCGCGCGGCAGCTTTTGGATAAAAAACCAGAGGTGCTGGTGCGCGAGGCGATTTCCGGCATGCTTCCCAAGACTCGTTTGGGTGACCAACTTCGGAAGCGGTTGAAGGTATATGCGGGCGTGAACCATTCCCATCAGGCGCAAAGTCCTGAGGTGATCAGCCCGAACGCGTAGTCAAGTTTTGAGATTTTATTGTAAGGAGCTGTGGTGACAGAGCTAAGTGAATATTGGGGGACTGGGCGGAGGAAGACATCTGTCGCGCGGGTTAAATTGCAGCCCGGCACCGGGAAAATCCAGGTAAACCATCAGCCCGTCGAACGCTATTTCCCCGCCGAGGTTTTGCGTGTTGAAGTTCGCCAGCCGCTGGTTTTCACGGAGAACGCCGACAAGTTTGACATCGCAGTGAACGCCTCGGGCGGCGGGATTCATAGCCAGGCTGGAGCTGCAAAGCTGGGTATTGCACGTGCTTTGGTCCTTTATAACCCCGAGTTGCGTCCTCGCTTGCGGCAGGGCAGTTTCCTCACGCGGGACCCCCGCGCTAAAGAGAGAAAGAAGTACGGCCAGAAGGGCGCTCGCAAGCGGTTCCAGTTCTCGAAGCGGTAACCATAGCAGACTCTGGACTCCCAGGCCTGTGCTCGGTTCAGGTCGCCGAGAGTCTCTGATTTTTAGAAGGTGGAGGAGATTTGTCCAACATTACCATGAAAGAGTTTCTGGAAGCTGGTGTGCATTTTGGCCACCAGACCCGCCGTTGGAATCCGAAGATGAAGGATTATATCTACGGAGAGCGTAACGGCATTTATATTATCGATCTCCAGAAGACTCTGAAGCTCTTCAAGGAAGCCACAAGGTTCCTTGCCGACCTGTCTCGCGAGGGTAAGACCGTTCTGTTTGTGGGGACGAAGCGCCAGGCCCAGGAGGCTGTTGCGGAGGAGGCTAAGCGGTGCGGGATGTTTTACGTTAACCATCGCTGGCTCGGCGGGCTGCTGACGAACTTTTCGACGATTCAGAAATCGATCCAGCGCCTGCGGGAGTTGGATGAGATGCGAGACGACGGACGATACGATCTGCTGACGAAAAAAGAGATTCAGAAGCTCGATCGCGAGCGCAAGCACCTGGAGCAGAATCTGGCAGGGATCAAGGATATGCCAGGTTTGCCCGACGCTCTTTTTGTGATCGATTCAAATAAGGAAGAAATTGCGGTGCTGGAAGCGCGGAAACTGGGCGTTCCGGTTGTGGCGATTGTGGATACGAATTGCAATCCGGACTTGGTGAGTTACGTGATTCCAGGGAACGACGACGCGCTTCGCGCGATTCGCCTGTTCACTTCCCGTGTTGCCGACTCCATTATGGAAGGTCGCCAGCAGGCCATCGAAAAGCAGATGGAAGAAGAAAAGTTTGCCGCTGAAAAGGCTGCTGAAGAGCTTGAGCGGCAGCGAGAGGCGGAGGCTATTGCCGCGGGTGAAAGCGATGCGGCCGGGCTGGAGCCAGGTGGCGAGGCTGGAGAGGCTTACGAAGAGTTCCCGGGAGAGGCCGGGTCTGAAGGCTCGACGGTGCTTGAAGCTGCGCAAGAGGACGCTGATGGGCGTGTTCGCTTGCCCAAGAAGAAGAAATTCCCTGGAAGGGCTCGCGGTCGCCGGACCGACGATGAGGGTGGCGCGGCGCTTGATGAGGCTGGAACCTAAGGGTTGCAGGGGAGCAAGTTCTTGCAAAGGGGTAGGCGAGTTCGGCGACTCTGCCTACCTTTTTCGTGTCTGGAGGAAATGAGAGCGGAATGGCAGGTTCACTGGAAGCGGTTAAGAAGTTGCGTGAGATGAGCGGCGCTCCGATGATGGAGTGCAAGAAGGCTTTGGATGAGGCGGGCGGGGACCTTGAGCAAGCCTTTACGGTTTTGCGGAAGCGTGGGCAGGCGGCGGCTGCCAAGAAGGCGAGTCGTGTTGCAACCGAGGGTTCCGTCGGAGCCTATATTCACGCCGGCGGCAAAATTGGCGTGATTATCGAGGTCAACTGCGAAACTGATTTTGTGGCTCGCAACCCGGAGTTTCAGGGGCTGGTTCATGACTTGGCGATGCAAGTCTGTGCGACGGATCCTCGTTTTATTCGTAAAGAGGATGTGACCCCGGAATTGCTGGAGCGTGAGAAGGAAGTTTTGCGAGCTCAGTCGGGGACCAGCAGCAAGCCGGAGGCGGTTGTGGCCCGTATCATCGAAGGAAGGCTTGGGAAGTTTTTTGAAGAGAACTGCCTTTATGAGCAGCACTTCATCAGGGACAGCGCGGGAAGCCTGACGGTCGGCGAGTTGATCGCTTCCAAAGTGGCTAAATTTGGAGAGAACATCATGGTGCGGCGGTTTTCTCGCTTCAAGGTGGGCGAAGGAGTCGGCAATCCGGATACCGACGGAGCTGCCAGTTGAGGCTTGGGTGTCAAGTTTGGTAAGCAATCGGAATCCTGCCATGATCGAGCCTGCTTTTCGACGGGTTCTTCTTAAGTTGAGCGGGGAAGCTCTGATGGGTTCCCAGGGTTTCGGCGTTGATCCCGCCATCGCCTCGCGAATCGCTTCTGAGGTCAGTGAAGTTCGGGGAATGGGTGTTCAGGTTGCGATCGTTGTTGGAGGAGGCAATTTTATTCGCGGCGTGGCCGCCGCCCAACATGGCATTGACCGGGTGGTTGCGGACCAGATGGGAATGCTCGCCACGATTATCAATGCGCTGGCGCTGCAAGACGCTCTGGAAAAGGCAGGCTCAGTCACGCGCGTCGTGACAGCGCTGGAAATTCGCGAAATCGCAGAGCCCTTTATCCGTCGCCGCGCCATCCGCCACCTTGAAAAAGGGCGAGTGGTGGTTCTGGCAGCGGGAACCGGAAATCCTTATTTCTCAACCGACACCGCCGCGGCTCTCCGGGCGATGGAGATCAAAGCTGAGGTGGTTTTGAAGGCGACGAAGGTGAATGGGGTCTATGACGCTGATCCTGCCAAGGTCGCAGATGCCAAGATGATAACCAAGATCAATTATCTGGATGTGCTCTCCCGAGGACTTGCTGTGATGGATACAACGGCTGTTTCACTGTGCATGGATAATAGCCTGCCCATTATCGTTTTTAATCTGACGGTGCCGGGCAATTTGAAACGCGTTGTCCTGGGAGAAAAAATAGGGTCTGTCGTGGCTGCCTGAATCCTCGGGATCAAGGCCGTTTCCCATGATTAAAGAAACGTTGGAAAATACGAAAGCACGAATGAGGAAGGCGAGTGAAGACTTGCGGCTGGAGTTGGCCACTCTACGGACCGGGCGGGCCTCGGTAAGCCTTTTTGACCACCTGCGGGTTGATTATTACGGTGTCCCGACGCCTTTGAGTCAGGTAGCGACATTGGGAAGTCCAGAGCCTACTCTTGTGACCCTCCAGCCCTGGGATCCCACCCTGCTGGCAGCGCTCGACAAGGTTATCCGTTCTTCTGACTTGGGGTTGAATCCTGTGAATGACGGAAAGGTTTTGCGGGTGCCGATTCCTCCCCTGACGGAAGAGAGGCGCAAGGATCTGGTGAAGCACGTTCACAAGGTGCTGGAGAATCACCGTACGGCTATTCGGAATATTCGGCGCGACGCGAACGAGGAATTGAAGCAACTGCTGAAGGATAAGAAGATTTCTGAAGATGACGAAAAACGCGGCCTGGAGAGCGTCCAGAAGCTCACGGATGAGTTCATGGAAAAGCTCGATGAGCAGGGTAAAAGCAAGGAAACGGAAATTCTGGGCGTGCGTTGAACCTTTCTTATGCAGATGAAACCTTGACACTTGGGCGGCGGTTTGGTAAATTTAGAAGGTTTCGAGCCTAACACGAGTTTTGACAGGGTGTGGAAGGTCGCAGCTTAAATCGCCGGTCGGAGCACACGGAGAGAGAAAGATGCCCACATTTAACCAATTGGTTCGTCGCGGCCGCCGGATGCAGCGTTACAAGACATCCAGCCCGGCGCTCCAAAGCTCCCCCCAAAAGCGGGGTGTGTGCATCCGTGTCTACACCCAGACCCCCAAGAAGCCGAACTCAGCTTTGCGGAAGGTTGCCCGCGTTCGGCTGACCAATGGATTTGAAGTGACGACCTATATTCCTGGGGTGGGCCATAACCTTCAGGAGCACTCGATCGTTCTGATTCGGGGTGGCCGTGTTAAGGATCTGCCCGGTGTTCGCTATCACGTGATCCGTGGAACGCTGGATTCGGCGGGGGTGGCAGACCGGCGCCAGGGCCGCTCGAAGTACGGAGCAAAGCGCCCCAAGGCTTCCTGAGTATTCCCGCTTGGGCTAGTTTTGACTGCACGGTTGTTTAAGGGTAATTTGAAGGAGAATGAAGGGGCGGTATGCCGCGTAAAGGTTATGTTGAGCAGCGGGAAGTAGGGTCGGATCCCTTGCATGGGAATGAGCTCGTTCAGAAATTTGTAAATTGT
>JAJYHU010000056.1 GCA_021784615.1 Acidobacteriota bacterium
CCAGCTCCGCAGCTAATGAATGGCCAGATTCCGGCATTCCCTTGAAAATGGATCATAAGAAACGAGAAAAGTCGGACGTATCTTACCCAAAGGCACGCGATATGGCAACACCCCGCCCACCCCGCCCCACAAAGGGCGCCTCCCTGTATGCTTGCCAAGCCGGTGAATGATACAATCAGGGTGATTTGACAGGAAAAGCCATAATCTGCACTGTTGCTTTGTTGTTCGGCGGTTGCCCTAAAAGGAATACAGGGCCAAGGATTGTTTACACGCCCACTCCGCCGCCGGCCGCGAGCAGCGTCGAGACTTCCTCGACCGAGCCGCCGCAAGCAGTTGTCATCCAGGCACCAGCTCCTCCAGCCCCGGATCAGACTGCTCGCACGCCGACACCCACGCCGGCTCAATCACAGCCTCGCCGCCGCGTTCGCCGCGGCGAACGCCCGCGAGCCAGCGACGCCTCCTCAGAGTCCCAACCCGTCAATGTGCCGCCGTTGGGACCGAATGAGAGCACGGCGCTGGAATCGGCGTTACATGGCCAGGTTGTCCAAATGCAGCAGCAAATTGAAAAACGGATTGCGACCCTCAGCCGGGAATGGCTCTCTCCCACCGAGCGCGAAACCCTGGAGGGGGCGCGCGGATTCTTGCAGCAATCCGTCCGGGCCCTCCAGGAATCAGACTTGCAGAGAGCCTCCAACCTTGCGCATAAGGCTGACCTTCTTGTGCAGGCGGTTGAACAATCGCAATAAGAGGCTTCCAGCCTCAATTCTCTTCGTACTTCCGCAACAACCCTGAAAGTTCATGTGTCGCGCTACTTCTCCGCCACACAAAGGCCTGCCGGACCAGACAACTCCCGCAAAGTTCTGCGCTGAGCGCCGCCCCAACTGCGAGTAGGTCATGCGGATAGACCTTGTTGCCGAAAAGGAAGGGATTGGGATGTATAACCCTGGCCGCTTACATCCACTGCGAGCGATTCGCGTATAAAGTGAAGGGCTGCTCCGGATGCCGTTTCTTGAAGGCAAGATAGCGGCAAAGCATTCGCTCGTACCTCCGGTCCGAGGTTTTCAACTTCTTGTGGGGCAGTTGAATCAGGGTGTCTTCCACTTTCCACACATTCTTTGTTGAAAAGCGCCAGTCAATGCCTGTTAATGTCCGCAAGTCGGCCAAGCCGTATCCCGTGATTCGGCCTTTCCCGTCCACATAAGCGTCCACGTAACTCATAACCAGATGGCGCAAGGTGCGGAATACGGGCTTGCGTCCTTGCAATCCCACATCCCGAGATCGCGCCACGGCTCCCCACCGGCCGCGCTCGTGAAAGGCAAAGACCACGTGGTCCAAGTTATCCTGGGATTCCATATCCAGAAATAAGGGTGGGTACCCGTGCTGTTCCAGAATTGTGGCCGCCACAAGAACCGCCTCCAGGCAATGCACGGTTTGGTGCTTGAGCGCGCTCCGGAAGCTGCGCAGAGTCTCGCCCTGTCTTTCGTGATTATATGGCAGCGTATATAGAAAGCGCTGAACGCCAGGCGGCGTGCGGAATCTTTGAATGAGTTCCCACTCCTTCAGAGAAAAGGCCTCCCTTCCCGGCGGAGCATAGGCCGGCTCGCATGTGATCTTCTCTTTCCGCAAGGCTATGAGCCTCCCGCCCCCCAGCGATCGTACCAAAGCTGAAAGCAAAGAAGCGTCCAAAGGGATTTGCGGTGATCGGCCCGCCCCTCAATGTGCTCCCGGAGCATTTGGTTCACAAAAGCGGAACTAAAAAGGCCTTGGCGCTTCAGCTTTCCTTCCGCCAGCGTTTCGAGCACCAACGGGCGCAGTTCATTCCGAATCCAACTGGCAATTGGCACCGTAAATCCGCGTTTTTGCCGGTAAACGATCTTGTGTGGAAGCCATTCTTCAACCGCTTTCTTCAAAATATATTTTCCCTTGAAACCTCGCATCTTAAGATGGGTCGGCAAGCCCGCCACAAACTCCACCAGGCGGTGGTCCAAAAAGGGTGTTCTCACTTCCAGCGAGCACGCCATGCTCGCACGGTCCACTTTCACTAGCAGGTTGTCCTCAAGGTACATCCGGAAATCAAGGTAGAGCATTTCTCCCAGAACTTCGTCGAACTGCGCGTCTTCAAGCAGCCGGGGCAATGGAGAAAAGATGGCGGTGCTTGGAGAATAGGCTCCCGCCCATTCGGATGAAAAAAGGCCGTCGATTTCCACCGGTGAAAACATTCCAAACCAGATGTGGTGGCGCTCCGCGGGACTTTTTCCCGCGTGGGTCAGAAAACGGCGAAGGAACAGGCCAAGGGGCACTGCACCGGACGATACGGGCAGAAGATCCCGGACCCGGTCAAAAACCTGCCGCCGGATAACCCGCGGAAGCCGAAGGTAATATTCTGCGGCGCGCACGCCCAGGTAGGTCGGATAGCCTCCAAAAAGCTCGTCGCCGCCTTCGCCGCTCAACGCCACTTTGATGTGTTCCCTCGCAAACTGAGACAGAAGGAAGGTCGGCATCACAGCGGGGTCGGCCATGGGCTCGTCCAGGTGATCGACAAGATAGCCAAGCGCTTTGCGCATGCTGGCATCGTCGGCCATCAGAACGTGGTGTTGAGTGTGAAAATGTTTGGCGACGTCGGCGGCATACCCGCCTTCGTCAAAAGAGCGCTGCGGAAACGAGACGGAGAAGGAATTTACGTTGCCCGGCGAAAGCTCGCTCATGGTGGCGACCACGGTGGAGGAATCAAGCCCCCCGCTCAGGAAGATTCCCAGCGGCACATCGCTGACCAGGCGGGAAACGGCGGCTTCCCGAAGCCGTTCCCGAAGCTCCACGCAAACTTCTTTCTCCTGCTTCGGAGTAAAACTGGGAGGTCCGGGCGCGCACATGTAATCCCGCAAATCCCAGTAGCATTCGGTACGGGCAATCCCACCCTGAACGACCATGATATGCGCGGCGGGAAGCTTTTTGATTTCGGCGTAGACGCTCCGCGGGGTCGGGAAGTATCCGTAGAAAAAATATTGCGCCACCGCTTCCGGATCCAGGCGGCGGCTAACTCCTGGATATTCAAGAATGGCCTTGATTTCAGAAGCGAAAACAATCGCGCCCTCTTTCTGCCAGTAATAGAGGGGCTTTTCGCCGGCCCGGTCGCGGACCAGAAGAAATCGTTTGGCCGTCTCGTCCCAGAGCGCAATCGCAAACATGCCGTTGAGATCGCGAACAAAATCGGTTCCCTTCTCTTCATAGAGATGGGCAATCACTTCGCCGTCCGATTGTGTTTTGAAACGATGACCCCGTCCGAGAAGTTCTTTCCGAAGCTCGCGGTAGTTGTAAACCTCGCCGTTGAAAACCAGCGTGACATCGCCCGCTTCGTTTGAGAGGGGCTGATCGCCGGTTTTGAGATCGATAATGCTCAGGCGGCGGATGGCGAAAGCCAGGTGGGAAAGTTCGAATTTCCCCTGACTGTCGGGGCCCCGATGCTTGAGGCGCTCCGACATTCGGTCGATAATGTCCGGGCGGCGCAAAGGCTCCAAACCCAGGTTGTGAATGCCACAAATGCCGCACATAAGATTTCTGATTGCCAGCCTGGCTTTGAAATTTGCCTTGGCGTTTACTGCTGCTTTGCCGACAGGCGATGCTCATCCGAATCGGCAGGGACTTCCCAGACGGAATATTTCCACCCACTCCACAGCGGATTCATCTGCTGAACCGCCGCAGCCAACTGAGGCACCTGCCAGTTCTTAATCATGACGATAACCGGCGTTGTGCGCCTTTCCTCAAGCCATTCCCTTTCGCCCGTCATCAGCGGCAGGCGGCTTGTCCCAGCGGCAAAGATGTTCGGGAGCCGACCGCCGGGCTGGCCTTTCCCGCTCGCTTTGGGCCAACGGGAAGCGATGTAGTTGCTCGTCAACTCGCCGGCATGCGCCGAAATCAAGCCAACAGGCCGCTCAAGATAAAAAGGCAGGCTCGTCCGAAAGTAATAATAACCGTAAACCGGCAGATTTTTTTCCGGGTTCGCGAGGAGGGTTTCCGCAAGATTGCGGCTCGAATCGGCGGAAGCATAGACTTCAAGTGGGTGGAACCAGCGCGTCAATAAGAGCGGAAAGGCGCAGGAGGCCAGCAGGAATATCGCGAGTGTCGGAGCCTTTCCCCGCGCCCGAGCGCAGAGGTCCCGGCCAAGGATCCCCAAGGCCGCCAGGATGATCCCCGTATAAATCAGAGAGGGCTTAAGCAACGGCAACAGGTTGGGGGGCAGTTTCCGGTCCAGCTGCGCATGCAGAACAGCAAAATGCTCCAACTGTGGCGCGATGGCTGCCAGGACTCCCAGCACAATCAGCGTTGCAAATCCCGCCGTCACCCAATCCGGCGCCCGCCCCTCCCGCGCGGATCGCTTCTCCGCCCAGACCTTTCCCATCAAAATACTGAGCGGAATAAGGGCCGGGAGTAAGTAGCCGGGAAGTTTGGAGCGCGATATCGTAAAAAAAATAAAAATCACTCCCACCCAGCTCACAAGAAACAAGATGGGAGCAAGTTGTGGCTGCCGGAGTTCTCTCCAGCGCTTAAGCCTGTTATAGGCGGCATAGAGCAGAAAGAAACTCCAGGGCAAAAATCCCGCAAGGTAAATGACGAGGTAATAGTAAATAGGGCCGTAACGGTGCGAGTGCCCGGTGGCAAAACGCTCCAAGCTCTCCTGCCAAAAGGCATATTTCGGAAAGTCCGGATGTCGGAGGGAAATAGCAATGAACCACGGCAGGGTCACCGCCAAAAAGGTAGCCAAACCCAGCCGCCAATTCAACTCCTTCACACGGCGCAGGCTGCCCCTCAAGCCTTGATAAACCACGATCGACAGTACGGGAAGAAGGAAGCCCACCGGCCCTTTGGTCAGAGTCGCCACGCCCATCGCCGCAAAAAGCAAGACGTCCCACCGCCTTCGGCGCTTTGCAGAATCTTCGCCCACCCAATAACAAAGCATGGCAACCGTTACGAAAAAAGTAAGGGTCATGTCAAAAATGACTTCGCGGGCAAAGATGACAACCAAAGGAGACGTGGCAAAAATGATCCCGGCATACAGGCCGGTGGAATCTCCAAACATGCGGCGCGCCAGGAACCAGACCAGCAACATTGTTGCCAAAGCAGCCAGGGCGGAGGAAAAACGTGCGCTTGCTTCCGAAAGCCCGCCAAGTTTGAACGAAGCCGCCACCAGCCAGAAATAAACCGGCGGCTTATCAAGGTAGGCGAACCCATCAAAGTGCGGAACGATCCAGTCTCCCTTGACCAACATCTCCCGCGCAACTTCCGCGTTCCGGCCCTCATCCGGCTCGATCAGCGAAAGACGCCCGAGCCGTGCAAAAAAGAGGCAGCCGGCAACGGCCAGCAGGAGTAAAAAATGAACTCTATGAGAGTTCCGCCGGGAAATGCTCTGGGGATCAACCCCATTTAATTGCGAAGAAGAAGTTTCAGCACTCAAGGACGCCCACAAACCTCCGTCATTCTGAAAAAAATCCGCGGTCCGCAAGGCAGACAGGGGAAACGCGGCGCCAAGTGCGGCCGATTCATTAGGTTCCGACGCCCGGCCAAGCTCCCAAACCGCAATGCCCCGCAGTCACCCGGAACAGCAGCAACTCGCAAAAGCCGCCGGCAGTTGATACCCCGCTGAGGCAAAAAACTTGCTCAGAATAAGCAGCATATTCTTTTTCGGCATTCTTTGCTACGGACGGAACTTGCGGACCTCAGCAGGACCGGCTCCCTCAAATACTTCCAACTGAGCATCATACTGGATTCGGTTCTTTTTCATCCAGCGAACTGCCCAGACGTCAGCAAACCCCTTTACCAGCCGACCCCACGTTCCGTACTTGGTCTCACCCGCAAGGCGAGGGTAATGCGCCACCGGAACCTGCGTTACGCGGTAGCCTCGCATCTTGATCAGGGTAGGCAGAAACCGGTGCATTCCGTTGTAGAGTTCAAGATCTTCGAGGCATTCCCGCCGATAAGCCTTGAGCGTGCAGCCGGTGTCGATAACATCATCACCGGTGACCCAGTTTCGAAACCCATTCCCAATCCGTGACGAAAGACGCTTCCACCAACTGTCCTGGCGCTTCACGCGCACGCCGCAAACGGCGTCCCAATCCTTCAACATAGTTGCCAAGCGGACAATTTCCATAGGATCGTTCTGCAAGTCGGCGTCAATGGTAGCAATCATTTCTCCTTGGGCCAACCGGAATCCCGCCGCCATCGCGGCTGTTTGACCTAAATTCTTTCGGAAGTGAGCAATCCGAATGCGGGAATCGCGCCTCTGGGCTTCCTTCAGCAATTCCAGCGTCTTATCACCGCTGCCGTCATCAACAAAAAGGATTTCGACGGAGCCGTTCCACCCTGCGATGGCCTCTTCAATTCGGCCCACGAGAGGCTGGATGTTTTCCTCTTCGTTGTAAACGGGGATGACGATTGAAAGACTTTCTGTCACAGGCTTGCTTTCACGACCCGGAAACACGGTCCTGACACTGAAATGGACAACAGCAGTTGAACTGACCCAAACTCCCTGACGGCGGACCGCCTCGTGAAATTCTAACACGCTCTATGAATGCAGCCCAAGAAATTGCTCTCTACGCAACACGTTGTTATGATTGAGGTTGAGAATACGCCCGGATCGGGTTGGCAAGCAAACGGAAGGCGTAACCTTGACCGATGCATTGGCGTATAATGTGCAGGATGCCGCTCCTCTTCCGGCGGCCAGGAGGTCACTATGTTCAGTCCCAGGTTGCGTGTGGCAGCGCTGCTGCTGGGCCTTGCTGTAACCTTTAGCGGCTGCAGCCTTTTCAAGAGCTCCAGCGCTCCCGATGACAGCGCCATTGTCGCTGAAATCCAATCCAAGCTCTATCAGGATCCAATCCTGAAAACTCGAGATATCCACGTGATCTCCCAAAAGGGCGTCGTTGTTCTAACCGGCACCGTAGACAGCAACCAAGAGAAAACTTCCATCGAAGATTTCGCCCAAACGGCTGGCGGCGTCAAGCAGGTTATCGACGAACTGAACGTATCAAGCACGCCGATGGCGGCTCGACAGGCTCCAGCGAACTCAGCGCCCGAACACCCCTCCAGGCGCCATCACAGGTCTGCTGCGGCTGAGAATCAGCCTCCCCCCGAACCGCCCGCCGGTGCATCAACAGCGCCGCCCGAGACTTCTGCGTCTGCGCCCATAGTCCAAGCGCCTCCAGCCGCTGAACCCAGTTCTCCTCCGCCGCCTCAACCCGTTCAGGTAACCCTCCCCGCAGGAACCGTCATCGAGGTCCAGACCGTTGACCCGATCGATTCCTCCGTCAACCATGCGGGCGATGAATTTGCCGCCACCGTCGCGTCTCCCGTGCTGGAAGATGGCCAAATCATTATCCCCCGTTATTCCAACGCTCGAATTCGCCTGGTCAGCGTTCAGCGCGCAGGGCACATCAGGGGAAGGTCCGCTGTGGAGCTAAGGCTGGTAAGTCTGAAGGTCGCAGGAAAGAGTTACGTCGCCGATACCAGCGTTTATCAGCAGCAGGCGGCTACCTCAAGGGGGAAGCGTAGCGCCGAGGTGATTGGCGGCGGAGCCGGCCTGGGAGCCCTAATCGGCGCCATTGCAGGCGGCGGGAAGGGCGCAGCCATTGGCGCAGCCATCGGCGCAGGCGGCGGGACAGCGGTTCAAGCAGGGACAAAAGGCAGCCAGGTGAAAATCCCTTCTGAAACCAGGCTCGATTTTACCCTGCGCAGACCGATCACCCTCACGCTGCCGCCTCAATCTCTCGGCCAAGCGCCGCAGAACTGAGAGGGAACTGAAATTCGCGTGGCTTGATCGACAGCAGGCGTCGTCCCAGCTTGTTCAGTATCAGCAAGAGTTCCGGCACCACGCTAGCGGCAGTGCCGGCAGGAATTGTGTTTCCCAACTATCGGGAAATAGCCCGGATCATTGGCCAGCAGCAACGGCTTAACTCAAGGGCTCTGTAGCCCTTAACTTGGCCATTTCACGCTGAAGATCCTTGGCAAGATCTTCCAAAATCCGGATCTGTTCACTCTTCTTATCCAACGCCAATTGAAGTTTTGTAACTTGGCGGTGCAACCGTTGGTTCTCGCGTCGCAGAACGTCGAGCCCCTCACGGGGAAAGCCGAAAGCAAATTTGCCGCCCTTCCGGCTTGGCCCAATCATATCTCTCAAGCTTGTTTTGCCGTCCGAGAGAGGTGAAACCTCCTCTTGGGTTTTGCGGATCAGTGCATCAAGGTCTTTGCGCTCGGGTGAAGGAGGGCAGAGCTGGCGCATAGCCAGCAAACGTGCCAGGTCAGGTCGGTTTCTACCTCGCTCCCAATGCTGCACTGCGCCTTTGGTGGCGTTCAGCAGGCGAGACAACCCTTCTTGGCTCACTTGGAGCTTATCTCTGACTCGTCGAACCACCTGTGAAACATTCAATTCAGCCATTAAAAAACACACCTCCTGAAAAAGTTCTTGACATTGCTACTCCTATAGGCTAGTATATCACAGTGGGGAGTACGGAGGGCATTCAGTTCTCCTGCCCCGCTTGTCACAGAGCTTATCAGCGATCATTTGACCCTGACGACGCAGGGCAAAGGTTAAAAGCGTTTGCATCTTGGGGCCCTCTTTTCCAATACGGGACGTCGCATTCACCGCAAAAAGTGGCATATCGCGCATTCTGCGCGATAGCTAAGGTTCTGTCAATGGTCAACCGGACAGGTGCTCCTCGATGGTTTACAAATCAAGCAATTAACCAACTTCTCATACCCCTGTTTATTGCCTGTGAAGCTGGCGCGGCTCATCACCTCTTTGGCTCCCCTCAAAACTTCACGGGCCGCACCGGTGATAGTTCGCTTTTCCGCCGCTGCGTCCACCTATGCAATTCGGCCGGGTCGCTAATGACCTTTAAGAATTCCATGCATTGTGCGCCAAACTCGCCCCTCTGCTTTCCACCAGCTTTTTGCTCCACCGATTCACTGATGAACGCTTTATTTGACCATACCTTAAATCTCGCCCTAATGCGAGTTGCCCGAGGAGGCTTATCATGGCAAGTCAAAACACAAGCACGCGCTTTTCCAGTCATACTCATTCTCGCGATCAACTAACTTCAGTGAGGTTTCCAAACGCCCCATCCAGGGACATCGCGGCCCAACCCGCCAAACATCACAATCTCTCCTTCAACACCACTTCAGGAAGCAGGCCGCAAGACATCTCTTTCTCGACCCGCCGTTGCGAGGAGAGAGGTTGCGTATTCCCCGCTGCATCCGTGCAATCCGGAAAGTGCGTGTATCACGAGCGGCAGATGGAGGAACCAGCTCTGTTCCGTTCTCAACAGCCCTCGCATCTACTTCTCGATCCGGCACGCGCGATGCCCACGGATGAGGAGTACGACGAGAGCCGCAAGCGCGACCGGTTTCGCCTGGCAAAGGAATGGGAAGAGTTCCAAGGAGACAGCGGAGTCTAGGCAAGCCGATCGTACGCGCGAAGCGCCAGGGTAAACACCCTTCTCCTGAACGGTGCTGGTTCGCCGCTCGACTTCACGCCGCTGCCGGCAGCAGCCGCCCTTCTACGTGTACGGCTACGACCCAAACTGCTCCGTGAACTCATCAAGCGCAGCAATGCCCCAGAGCATTTGATTTCATTTCGATGCGAGGTGCCATCCTATGAGGTCCGCTTTAGAATTGTTCAGCTTGAATTCCAACGGTTCTCCTCAGGCGAAAGAAGCACATGGGCGCCGTCCCCTGCTTTCTCCTCCTACCGCCTGGCGAATACTCCATCGCAGAACGGGCGGGCGTATTTCACGCTCGACTTTCTATCGTTGGCTCGAGAGTGGAAAGGTCTATTCGCTCCGCATGGGAACCCGAATGTACATTCCCTGGCAAGCCCTCGAGGAGGTCATCGACAAGTGTTTTCAAGGAGAGCCGTTTTGAAAAGGCTCCCGGTCACGTCCGATTGGTCGTAGCCAAAACAGACGACCCGCGGCGCGGCGTCAAGGTCAAGAGGGAACGATTGGAAATGACTGAGGAAGACCCGGCAGGCAGATCAAAAAGTTTAGGAACCCAAGTTCTCGTACCACTTGACGTTGGCGGTGGCTGAACCTACGGCAACAATGTCCAAACGGCCATCGCCGTTAACATCAGCGATCACCACTCCCGACGCCGCCATGTTGGTATCGAGCGTTTCCCGCGCCCACTCGGTTCCCAGCTTGTTTGCCGCGCGGTATATAAAAAGCGAGGTCCCCGGACCTCGGTAGCCCGCGACAATTTCATCATTGCCGTCGCCGTCAATGTCGGCACAGGCAAGCGCGTGTCCGCTGCGAAAGCTCGAATCGATGACCTGTCGCCGCGAGAATCCCTGGTGCTCGCCGGGTTTTGTGTAAACGACCATTTGGTTCCCGTGCCAGGGCTCGATGGTGGCAAGAAATCTGTGCCCCTCAATGCTGCCCACACCGATTTCGCTCGCGCCGTGGTACGGTTGCGAGGCTTGGTCGCCAGGAGTGAGAAGCGTTCTGGTCCACCGCAGCTTCGCTCCGCGGTCTTTGGACTCGAACAAATTGACTCCCTGGAAGCTGGCGGTGAGCAATTCATCGCGACCGTCGTTATTCCAGTCCATCAGCAAGACTCCGTGGACAAGGGTCAGGGAGCGATCAATAAGGTGCGGCGTCCATCCGTTAGGCAGCGCCTTGCCTTTAGCGCGGACTGCGAGCAGCGCTTCAGGCATTTCAAACCACGTGATCGGCGAGGGGACGGAATAATCGGGCGACTTTGAGCCCGCCCCCACAATCGGGACATCCACCAACTCGAACCTGCCGTCGCCGTCAAGATCGGCCCAGCGCAACCGATGCGAAGCCGGAATTCGGTCGATCGGCGCAAGGGACCACTCAGCATCCGGCGAAGGTTGCGGCGCCGCCCACCAGAGGCTTCCCCCTTGGCTGCTGTGGTCCAGGTGGAATCCGCTGGCGAGCGCCATGCCTTGCGCGGGATAACCCTGCCGAAACAGGGGCGCCAGGCTGATATTCTTTTTGGTAGCGGTTGTGACGGGCCGCGGCTCCCAGGAAAGATTCTGGTACCACTCGACAATGTTCTTTTCCGAACTCAAAGCCAGGATGTCAAGGCGTCCGTCGCCGTTCACATCGGCGACCGCAACCTGATAGCCTTCCGGAATGCTGGCCACGGTGTGAGCGAGCCAGCGAGTCCGCATTCCCCCGCTCGCGCTAGCCGTACTCATCGCGGAAGCTGTCAGCGCGGAGCCTGCGCCCAACACGCTCTTCAGAAACTTGCGCCGGGAGGCGCCGTTTTGTCCGGAGTCAGCGGACGGGTTGTGACTGTTATTTCGCGGCGGCATACGGCTCGATTTTAAGCCCGGCGGCCCGCTGATGATATAGGGCCGTTGCTTTTCCGTCTGCGGCCGCTCGCAAGCACAGAACCGACACGTTTGTCGGAAAACGCGGAAGGCATTATAATTGTTTAGTTAAGGCGAAAAAACTTTATAAGTCAGGTTCTCAAAAAAGATGCCAGCACTCACGATGTATGAAAAAGTTTGGAGCGCCCACGTAGTCCGGGAGGAACCGGGCCGGCCGGCGTTGATTTACATTGACCGTCATCTCGTCCATGAGGTGACCTCGGCCCAGGCGTTTGCCGGACTGAAAGCGGCGGGGCGCAAAGTCCGCCGGCCTGACCTCACATTTGCGGTGATGGACCACTCTGTGCCGACCACGGACCGCAGACTTCCCATGCTGGATCGCAGCGCGGCTGCCCAGTTTGCGGCCTTGGCTCGCAACTGCCAGGAAAACGGCATCCTGCTTTTCGATATGAATGACCGGAATCAGGGCATCGTGCACATCATCGGACCCGAGCTCGGCATCACGAATCCGGGCCAGACCATTGTCTGCGGAGACAGCCACACGTCCACGCACGGCGCTTTCGGCGCTTTGTCGTTTGGCATCGGCACCAGCGAGGTTGAGCACGTGCTGGCAACCCAGTGCCTGGCGCAGTTCAAATCCAAGTCCATGCTGGTGCAGGTCAATGGCCACCGGACGCCCGGCGTCACGGCCAAAGATATTGTGCTGGCCATTATCAACAAGATTGGCATTTCCGGCGGGAACGGCCACGTCATCGAATATGCGGGCGAGGCCATCCGGGAGCTTTCCATGGAAGGCCGGATGACGGTTTGCAACATGTCGATTGAAGGCGGCGCGCGCGCGGGCATGGTGGCTCCGGATGAAACGACTTTTGCCTATCTTGAGGGTCGGCCATATGTTCCGCGGGGAAAAGATTTCCAGGCCGCCGTCGACTTCTGGAAATCCCTTGTTTCCGACCCTGGCGCGGCGTACGACAGCTTTGTGGATCTCGACGCTCAAACAATTGCTCCCCAGGTGACCTGGGGCACCAACCCGGGAATGGGCGCAGACGTCACCGGCCGGGTTCCTGATCCCGGCAGCTTTCGAGATCCGGTTGCGCGCACTGCCGCGGAACGCGCCCTCGAATACATGGGTCTTGAGCCGGGCACGCCGATTACGGAGATTCCGCTCGACCGCATTTTTATCGGTTCCTGCACGAATGCGCGGATTGAGGATTTGCGCCTGGCCGCGCGGGTCCTTGACGGGAAAAAGGTTTCGCCAACAATCAAAGGGGCGCTGGTCGTTCCCGGATCACGGCGCGTCAAAGCTCAGGCGGAGCAGGAAGGGCTGGACAAAATTTTTGTAGCCGCCGGGTTTGAGTGGCGCGATGCCGGATGCAGCATGTGCCTGGCCATGAATCCCGACGTCCTGCCAAGCGGCGAGCGCTGCGCCAGCACCTCCAACCGGAACTTTGAAGGCCGCCAGGGCAAGGGCGGACGCACCCACCTGGTGAGCCCCATGATGGCGGCGGCCGCCGCTGTGGCCGGGCACTTTGTGGACATCCGGCAGTGGGACGTCGGCCACGTGGAGTAGAGCTTCTATTTCATACTTCGGCATTCATAATTCTTTACGGAGCTAAAGATGGAACCTTTTGTAAAACTCACAGGCTTGGTCGCGCCGCTTGACCGCGTGAACGTGGACACGGATCAGATCATTCCAAAGCAGTTTTTGAAGGCGATCACACGCGAGGGATTCGGCCGGTTCCTGTTCTATGACTGGCGCTATGTTACTGGGGAGAAACCCAACCTCGAATTCGTGCTGAACCAGCCACGCTACGAAGGGGCTTCCATTCTGCTGACGCGGAAGAATTTTGGCTGCGGGTCCAGCCGCGAACACGCGCCCTGGGCGGTACTCGATTACGGATTTCGAGTTATAATCGCTCCAAGCTATGCTGATATTTTCTACAACAACTGCTTTAAGAACGGTATCCTTCCGATAACCTTGCCTGACGCGCAAATTGCTGAGCTGTTCAAGCGCACCGAGCAGGCTGAGGGCTACAGCCTGACGGTAAACCTTGAGGACCAAACGATCGCCGAGGCATCCGGGCCGGACGCTCTTCAAATCCCCTTCACGGTGGATCCCTTCCGGCGTGAGTGCCTGCTGAAGGGTCTTGACGAGATTGGCCTGTCGCTGCGCTTTCAAGACCAAATCGCCGCCTACGAGCAGCAGCACCAGCCTAATGCCACTCTCTACGGCTCGCTTGAAGCTTTGCCCGGCAAGTAACCTGGATGTCTCACGAGTAAATTGAAAAAGGTTGGCGCGGGGCTGTTCGCGGCGGGATAAAGAGTGCTCGTTCCGATCACGTGCCGGGCGGTTGGTCAGTCAGAGCGCCCGGCGAATCGTTAAATTCCCGCTGCTCGTAAGTTCGGCCACAACGTGCGTGGGTTTTGGAAAACTCAGCACAGCTGCGTTGACAGAAACGGTATATTCCTTCCCGGTCCATTCCACCATCACGCTGTATTTTTGCTTGTACAGGAAAGGGCCCCACTTGAGGGGTTCGATGGAAGGGTCCAGTGCAAGGGGATTGAATTCAAACAGGTCGCCAGCCCTGGGCGTGAATCCCACAACGTACCTCAGGATAAGATCGTTCACAATGGCGCACTGCGTCGCCAGGGTATGCTTCGCCTGGTTGGGCTTGGCGGTAATCGGGTTGTAGGAGTAGGAAGAACTGACACCGTATTTCGTGATCATCTCGATCGTCTTGTGAACGTAGCGCGCCGCCCTTGCCGGCTCCCCGTTTCGAACCAGAGCGTTGACGATCATCCAGACACCCGAGGTGATCAAAGAGTCTCCGCCGTAGGTCGTCAGGTTAGGGTCGATATCAGGGTTGCGAAGCTCCACCGAGGGAATCGGGTAAGGCGAGCCGAATCCTTCGGGATCATCAAGAGCTTCCAGGAGCAGCGCCTTGCGGTGAGGGGTGACGATCTGCGCATAAAGCGGCGTGAACCCGCTGATAGCTCGCACCCCCGTGGATTGCCCGTTATCAGCGCGAACGTCACAGTAAAAATTCAACAGCCCATTCCAGAGACGATCATTGATTTCGTCGGCGCTTTCCCTCGCCAGGCGCTCCATCGACCGAGCATGCTCCGGATTGCCTAATTCCCCATAGGCCCGCATCAGAATCCGCCTGAGTTCAACCAGATAGGCGTTGAAATCAACCATGAGGAGCGGAACATCAAAGGCGCGCTGCAGGCCTCCTTTGACGAACGTCTTTTGCACCGGCTTCCAGCGCAAAGAATAATCGAACTCATCCACCATCATCTGGAAAGGCGTAAGCAAGGACCCCGGCTTGGCCCGCTGCCGCGCCGTCCGCTCATACTCCGCCATCACGGTCACGTTTTCCTTCAGGAATTTTCGGTCCCCAGTTGCCAGGTATACCTCCCAAATGCCAAGAAAGGAATTCGGCACGGTATAAGGCTGGGTGAAAAGGAAATCGTAATTTTTCGTTTCCAGTTTCTTCTGTGCCCGGTCAACGGCAGGGTACCAGTCGAAAACGTTCCAGCACTTCCGCTGACTTTGGAGTGGGTGAAGATAGGAACCGACATTCTCCGCGCCGCAATTGCTTCGAATCAGGTTAATCCCTTGTTTTGCCAGCGAATCGCCATTGAGCCAGCGCTCGGTAATCGCGTTCATCGGCGTGTTCCATGACCACTGCCAAATAGCGCCTGTCTTCCATGGGCAGGTGTAAGCGTAAGCGTACGGTTGCCAGGGAATGTCATAGAGGCTTGAGCGGACAACGTAGAACAGATAGTAGTAAAGCTGGAGCAGCCCGGTGCCGGAGGAGGCAAGCCGCGGAACCCTTGAGGTAAAGTAAGATTTCCAGCTTTTGCGAGCTTCTTCAAAGATCGCGCGCGGGTTCTCTTCGATTTGTTGGAGCCCTCGGATGACATCCTCGGAGCGGTAACCGGCGCCGAGGAGAATGCAAACCGGTTCACTAAGGGTCCCGGTGGCTCGATAACCTTCTGGTGTGACCTTGATGCTCAAGTTTCCGGAAAAAGACGGAGCCAGCGACACTCCATCCTCAAACTGCAAAACCAAATGGTTGTGAATGTTTGCTGCCGAGAAGCGGCGGCTCTGAAAGCTGCCTTCAACGCTGAAATCAACGCGAGGCCCGCGAACGGGGGTGAGAAGCAGGACGGCATGGTTGCCAAGCACCGCCAGTTCTTCTTTCACAACAGACTCGTTCGCAGACCATAGCCGTTCGATCTTGTGCGGCCACCATCGGTAAGCTGTTTCTTTCGCCTGGACCAGAGCGCTCGTCGCATCCTGAAAACAGATTCGTGCCCCAGTGCCGCTAAACTGGTTTTCACTGGAAAGAGAGGCGTAGTCGAGCCTCCCCTTGAGTTTCGGCCTCTCGCGCACGGGGAAATAGTGAATCCGGGAAATTCCGGGCTCGGCATTAACGTAAACACTCAACTGATTGTCGGTCAGGAAGCGGATTTCCTTGTTCGCAAGCAAACTTTCCCAATCAAACAGGGGAGAGAGCGGAACGGAACCGGGAACCCAGGGAGGACGCGCCTCCAATGGCGCAAAACGGCCGCCTTCGGCTGCGGGACTTCCATCGGCGGCAAAGGCCGTGTGTGCATCCTTGACAAGCGCCGCCAGCAATTCCTTTGAAACAACAATGCTTCCGCCGAGGATGTTGCAGAATTCCCGTCTCTTCATACTTCCTCGCTCTCCGCCCGGATTTTCCGCCTTGTTGGTAATGGCCAGGATTGCGACAACTCTTTTTGTGGCGGCGTTCCATGGCCGCCCGCGCCGCGGCGTCCCGCAACCCGACCCCGCAACTTTACCTTACGATTGCCGCTGATGTTCGGCACTCGAAGCAGCAATGATCCGCTATTCCACGACGATGAAGCGCTTGATGCCGACTAAGCCCTCCCCTTTCAATTCCACTTCGTAGTGGCCGGGCGGAGTGCCCTCAGGGACAACCAGCGTCGCCTTGCCGGGGACCGTAACGGAAACATTTGGAGTGTTCCCCGGTGCAAACGCCAAGCCACGGCTCAAAAGCCGGGCCTGCATTTTCGCCTTATGTTTCGGCGGACCCAGCAGAGCCAAGTCACACTTTGCGGATTCGCCCGCATGCAGGGTTCCGACCGCATTGAAACTCGCGAATGCCGGCCCTTGGGGCTTGCGGAGCACCACCATGAACCAGTTCGTATTTTCGATCGGCAGCGTCCATGCCTCGCCGTCGTTTCTAATCTTGAGCGGAGCGACCGTGGCCTTCTCGATGTCATAAAGATAAGCGCCTTCGATCGGGCCGCTCACCCCCTTGACGCGCACCGTAAAAGGCTCCCGTTTGGAGGAAATGCCCGTATTGTCGGGAAAGCGCAGAGGGTCGTTGCTTGCGGCGCGCGCTCCCACCACCACCGAATACCCGGGGCCGTGAAAAAGGCGGCAGGTCACATCGGGAAGCGAGGCCTGCGGGTCCTTATCCGCCGCCTTGCCCCACACCAGCGTCTCGCCCACGCCTTGCCGCATGGATCGCCAGTTTTCATCCAGTTGCTCCCGCTCAGGAAACTTCACAGAGCCGTTGCAGCCTCCAATCTCGCCGCTCAGCGAAGCGAACACCGGTCCTCCCGGGAGGTAGATGACAGGACGGTAACCGGGAAGCGCCAAGCGCATAGGCGGGATATCCCGGGGATAGGTAAACTGCAAGGCGCTATGAAACCATTGGGAGAAAAAGTCTACCGGAGCCTCGGTCATCAAAAGGCCATCGGGGTTGACGGCCCGCACGGCGCGGCTGACTTTGTCCAGGAGATGCTGGATCCACTGGTTGTAGCCGAATGGCGTGTCGTGCTGGTGCGCCGGGTTGTAGCAGGTGAGGAAATAAAAACCCAGCGAGTCGAGACGGACTCCGTCCGCGCCCGTCTCACGCACCAGCCGCGCGGCCGTCGCCGCCAGGTAATCCTGCCAGTCCGTTCAGCCGTGGCACATGTGGAGGAAACCTTGTTTCGTGTAATTCCCTGTAGTCGTTCCGTCTTTGTGCATCAGGGACCAGCGCTGCGCCTTGCCGGATTTGGCCAAATTGCTTGTCTCGTGGACGATGTAGCCCTCAACGTAGAAGAGAAAACGGAATCCCAGCCGATGGATCTTCTCGATGCCCTCCTTGAGCGCCGGCGCTCCGCCCATATCGGTTCGGATAACGTAGTCGCCGTCTGCATGCAAGTTGCGCAAGGCCGATCCCTGCATATAGAAAGCGAATTCGATCAAGTCCACGGGGCGTTCGCGATAGAGTTCGGGAAGCTCGGTGAAACCATTCAAGGGATGCGTCAGTGAGCTATTTCCGCCGGGTTTCAACCCGCCCTTCTTGGCGAACCACATGCCCGTCCAGGCGTCGATGCCCTTCGCCCATTGGGGCGTCTCGGCCATCTTGAAGGTGTCGCCGAACCACGTGTTGTAAGCCCGCGCCACCGGCTTCCAATCCCCGTTGCCGATCATCAATCGCGTTGTGGGGGCTCGCCAGCTCTCGCCGGGGGCAAGCGTCGCGGCGGGGAAATAAACCACCTCAATCCGGGGCTTGGGAAAGTGGAACCACTTGTTCCGAATCTCCCCGTCCAGCACCATCATCCCGAAATATTCTCTCGCCTTGCGGTCAAACAGGGTGTGCCACTGCATGGACGCCCTCCCGCCGTTGCCATAAATCCCCTCGCCCCCCGACCAGGCCGGAGCAAAGGCGCCACCTCCGCGTTCCACCGTCTGGAGGTTCGTAGAGCCGTTGGATCCCAGGCGGAAACCGGAGATTGCGGGGAAAGCCGACATCAGCTCGGCCGCAACCGGACTGATGTTGGTGACGGTCAGATTCCATTCGGAGGCGCCACCCTGGTCGGGAAGCCATGCTTCCAGATCCACACGCCAGCGGCCCGCGGTGTCTTTATAAGTCAGATCGAGCGCCAAGCCTGCCAGCGTGCGCCGAAAGGAGCGGCTGACCAGGCGGCACTTCAAGGGATCGATGATCGAGCCCGCAATGCCGGCAGGATCGACGGGATCGCCTTTGGCGTTTACATCGAAGTCCCCATGAAAGTCGGAAAAGATTCTGAAAGGTCCGCCGTCACCGGCCCGGTCCTTCAAATATTCGTCGTCTCGCAACACATTCTTCAGGCTTACCAGTTCACCCGTCCGCGCATCAAAAGCGATGCGCGCTGTTTCATTTTCCAGGCCCATCTCGGATAGGGTGTCGATGGATCGGACTTCGGCAGGGGAGAGTGGTCGCGCGCCGTTGTTCAACCTTGCCAGCAATTCATCAGCCTGTGAAATGACAAGGCTTCCCCCCAGTATGCTACAGAAGGTCCGTCTCTTCATCATTCTCCTCTTGCCTCAAAGTTATTCAACTCCAAAGTCATGCCCTGCACTTTGGTCCTGGGGCAGGGCTGCCTCAGTAATCCGGAAAGCTAGAAGAACCGCATCATGCCAATGCGATTTCCGTTCCACGTTTTGGGTGACTGGTTGGTTCCGTGCCGGGGCTCGGGAAATTCAGGTTCGGTTGCCGCCCGGCCGATGGGAAAAACCAGATAGGCTGAACCCGCCTTGGACTCGAACATCGCGATTCCCGCTTCGGTTTTCACGGGCGCCGGCCGCCCGGAGGCAAGCTCCTGCACCTGGATCTGCTCTTGGGACCACGGGTTCTCGATCCGGCAGGTTCCGCCTTTCAAGCTTTCCACCCGCAGGGGCTGGACTTCCCCGCCCTTGCATGTGGCGGCAACAACAAAAGCGCCCACGGCACGCAACTTGAAGCTGGCGTCCCGCCAGGCCGCTGGGAGGGCGGGAAACACCCGGATCACTCCGTCGTGGCTTTGCAGCAGCATCTCGTTGAGAGTGGCCATCAGTTGTCCCCCGCCTTCGAGCGACGGCATATCGAACCACTCGCTGAGCAGTTGGGCGCGTTCTTTGGTCCGCCGCCCGTCTCGAATGATGGCAGGAGTGTCAACGGTCCATCGATTCGCCGAGTAAACAGGCGCGTTAGGCGTTAGCGAATCTTCCGTATAGAAGCCCTGCGGCAGAACCTGCGACTCCTTCGTAATATGAGTGATGACTTTGAGAGCGTGATCTCCCAAACCCAGGCGGGCTGACGCCACCGCAGGGGAAAGATAAAACATGAACCCCCCGGGCTTCACGTCGAGGACGGTATCCACTGCCACGCCGAACATCGGGGTGCCGCGCTCGGCCAGCCCAATCACTCAGCTGGGGAAAACCGGCGCCAGTTCACATTCGAACGACATGCCGTAGAGCCGCTGCCCTTTCTTGATCACCACGCCTTCCACCCCGTCGGACGCCTTCGTCGTGGTGAAATTCACCAGGGAAACGCCTGAGCTGAACACTTTGGAGATCGGCTTGCCTTCCAGATTCACTCCAGGCCCGTAGGTGCTGAATTCCACCAGATGATCGCAAACCTCCCGCCAGCGCGGGCGTATCTCCGCATCCACGCCGAGGATTTCGCTGGCGCGGATACAGGCCGGGAAGGACTGGCGAATCGAGCTGAGGTCCGTAATGCTGTCCTTCTGGAGAATAGCGCTCTCGTACGCGCTCGACTTCGGCACGTGATAGATTCCTTCCGAATCCTTTTCCAGATAATCCAGATAAAACTGCGCGCAGGCTTTCATAACCGGATAGGCCTGGGCCTCCAAAAACTCCCGGTCAAGCGTGTATTGATAGTGCCGCCACAAATCCATGGCGATTTGCGTGCCCGGGGTCAGGTTGTTACTCACGCCGGAACGGGCTTGTTCTCCGCGCCGGTTCGCGACGTCCGCATACCACGCGCCCCCCGTATGGTGCACCAGGCGCGCGTCAGCCTCGGCCTGCTTCAGCATCTCGGAGCGGTAGCGGTTGTAGGGAACAGCCAGCTCCGGATGATTGGAGGCATGGACAGGCCAATAGGGTTGTTGTTCGTTCCAATGGTAGTAATGTCCCCAGCGGCGCGCATCGTGATTCGGCGTCCACAGGCTCCCGCAAAAAGGCGGTGGATAGGCGCCCTGGGAGCTGACGGCCAGCTGGTAGAGCGTCACATAATAGAGGTTTTCCAGGTACTCCTCAGGAATCTGGAGGTAAGATTGCTCCCAGAATTCCGCCCAGCGCCGGGCATGTCGGCGTTCAAGCGTTTCATAGCCCTGCCGCACCGCTTCATCCACCTTGCGCCGCGCCGCTTCAAGCGGAAAACGGTCTTCTTCACTGGTGACAACCGCCAGATAAACCTGCCCGCGCACCCTCATCGCGGGATTCGTGACCATCGCGGCAAGGTGGGAATTTCGCACCACCGTCTTGAATGGGCCGCCCACAAAGCGCGCCACCACGGCAAAAGAAATCTGCCGCAGCTTTTGCTCGATCCAAATGTGGGCCGGGTCCGCTCCCGCCCGAATACCTTCCAGCCCGGTATCGGTGGCGGCCGGAACGTATTGACTATACCAGTGGAAAAACCGGCGGCTGCCCCAGCGCCACAGCTCGATTTCACGGCTCACGGGCTCTCGCGTGGACTCATCATAGTCGAGGACGAGGACGCCGGGCTTGGAGCATCCCCAGGCAGCCACCTTCACGCTGCCCAATGGCGACTTGGAATCCACCGCCGCCCGTGCCCGATAGAGATCGAGCCGGGCTTGAAAATCGTTGAGGTACATTCGATCGAGCAGCGGCGTGCTGTTGCGAACCGTCAACGTGGCGCCGCCCACCAGCGCCGTGGCCTTTTCCTCCCAGGCGGGACTCCAGATCCAATCCGGAGGGTAGTCGGCGGGCTGGTCGTCCCATAAGTTGGATTTGTTAATGGTCATCGTCACGCCTTCGGGAGGCGTCCAGACCAGCGCCGTGGTGTCGCCATCTCCGACGGGCAATCCCTCCACAGGCCGGGTTGCCGGTGAAAGATAAACCACGTCGTGCTGGGCCAGGAGGGCTTCGTAGTCAGGGCTTGCCACTCCGCCATTTGTCGCCCCTTCGCCAGCCGTGGGGGCGCTCCTTGAAAAGCCTTTGGCGGCGCGTGGCAGGCAGGCTAGCGCCGCGGCGAGCCGCTTCACAAAACTTCTTCGCTCCATTTCCCCTCCCTTGGACCGATGTGCAGGGTGATCCGGAGACTATCAAAAACCGCATCCACGGTCACAGCTCTTGATGGGGCCGCGTATTCTTCAGCCGGTTCTCAAATATCCGATCGTGCTTCGGATCAATAAAAAATCGGGTTATTAATTTGCAGAGCCATAAGGGCAAAAGAGCCTGCAATGATGATGACGGAAAGAATTGCCAAAGCATTCCACAGATTTTCGCTCGTCCGGGTTTCCGGCGCTCCATCCGGGATGAGGTAGCCAAGAATAAAACCTGAAGCGAGTCCCCCCAGGTGAGCGGCGTTGTCGATATTAAAGAACAAGCCGAAGATGAAAATATAGATGACCCATCGCCACAACGTGCTCCGGTATTCTCTGCCGAGATGTCCGTGGTGGAAGCTGGCCCCGATCAAAATGCCGATGAGTCCCAGGATTGCTCCGGAGGCGCCGATGGAGAGCGCAAACGGGCTCCACAAAAGGCTGACGACAAAACCGATTACTCCGGTGGCAAGATAGAGCACAAGGTATTTGGAGACTCCAAACAAGCCTTCCACTTCCGGCCCTAGGTCAAACAGACACCAGAGGTTGAATCCAATATGCAGAAGTCCGGCATGGAGGAACATCGCCGTTACCAGCCGCCACCACTGGCCTGAATAGATCAGAGGGCCGAACTTCCCGCCCAAGCGCAGCATCACTCTTCCGCTGATGCCGCCCATCAGGCCTCCGCCGCCGCTTGGCCCGCCGGCCCTTTGAGTCAGGAACCACTCGACCGCAAACATGACGACATTCGCCGCCACCAGAACCGATGTCGCGCTGGTGGGCATGGGAATAACGCCCATAATCCTTGTGGGAGCCCCGGCCGGGTTTCCGCGGGCTCGCAAAGGCCCGGTTTTTGCACCGCAGAGCGGGCAC